>DYRK01000791.1 GCA_020718785.1 Desulfatirhabdium butyrativorans
CTCCTTTGGAAATCTCAGAAAAGTTTTGCTTCTCTGATCCGGGACATGGCTTTCCGGACATTTTCAAAGCTGTTGAACGCGCTGATCCTGATAAAGCCCTGTCCGCATTTTCCGAATCCGGCTCCCGGCGTACAGACTACGCCTGCTTTTTCAAGCAGCAGATCAAAAAATTTCCACGAGTCGCCTTTTCCGTCCACCCATATATAGGGCGAATTTTCTCCGCCTGCACATGAAAGCCCCATATCGCTGATTTCCCGCCGGATCAGCGCGGCATTTTTCAGATAAAAATCAGCCAATGCCTTGACCTGAGTTTTGCCTTCATCGCTGTAGAGAGCCTCGGCTGCTCTTTGCACAGGGTACGAAACGCCGTTGAACTTGGTAGTATGACGCCGGATCCACAAGTCATGCAGCGCATGTCTCGCTCCGTTGCGGTCGTAAGCCGTACAGGTTTGGGGAACTACCGTGTACGCGCAGCGCGTTCCTGTAAAGCCTGCGGTTTTGGAAAAACTCCTGAACTCTATTGCCACATCCCGCGCTCCCTCGATTTCATAAATGGAACGCGGCAGAGAATCGTCTTGGATAAATATCTGATATGCGGCATCAAAAAGGATAACCGCCCGGTTTTCACGGGCAAATTCAACCCATTCCCGCAGACGGTCTTTAGTAATAGTCGCGCCGGTGGGATTGTTGGGAAAACACAGATAAATCAGGTCTGCCGGTTCTTCGGGAAGGTTAGGAACAAATCCGTTTTCCGCAGTGCTGTCCAAATACAAAACATTGTCATACCTGCCGTCACGGAAATCTCCGCTACGTCCCGCCATGACGTTGGTATCTATGTAAACCGGATAAACCGGGTCCGGAATGGCAATCCGGATATCTGTTGCAAAGATTTCCTGAATATTGCCGTTATCGCATTTAGCTCCGTCGCTGACAAATATCTCATCCGCAGAAATGTCCGCGCCTCTTGCCTGAAAATCTTCAGTTGCGATTTTTTCCCGCAGAAACAGATAGCCCTGTTCGGGACCGTAACCGCGGAAGGTGGCGTCATTGCCCATTTCATCCGCTGCCCGGTGAAATGCCTCGATACAGACCCGAGGCAATGCACGGGTCACATCGCCGATTCCGAGTTTGATAATTTCTCTGTCCGGATGCGCTTTCTGAAAAGCCGCAACCCGTTTTGCTATATCTGAAAACAGATAAGATGTCTGAAGTTTCAGATAATTTTCATTGATTCTGATCATAAAACAATATCCTCGTCAAGTTTCCGGTTATTTTTATTTTTTCCGATTTTCAGCAGATCGGAAGCTCTCCCGAATTGCTCGCCTGGGATTGACAAATCCCAAGTATTTCCGAAGCAGCCGGGGGCATTTCCGATCTGCTGATGTTATGATTCTGTGTCCCTTTAATATCAAAAACTGACATGAATCAGAATAAAATAATTGTCAAGATTTATTTTACCGAGCCTGCATTTTTCAGAAATTTGATTTCTGTGAATGATGATTCTGCAAGCCGTTTTTTGTCCGTTTCAGCAGAACGGTCTGAAAAATTGTCCGGCAGTGTGACTTTCCGTATATCTCCGACCGGTAACGCAGTGAAATTTATTTTCCGGAAGTCTGTAATTCCGAGGCAAGCTGTTTTGATGTTGAAATGACTTCACGATGTCTCAAGATTACAATACGATTCTTACCGGAGATTTTTCGCCGATGAAGGAAAACCTTTATTTTTTTTAATGCGTTCAACTGAGATGTCGTTCATCTGAAACATCATTAAATTCAATCTTGAAATTCAATCTTGACAGCATTGATTCTTTCTGATAGATTCAATATATCATATTTATATCAGAAATATATTCTTATGTAAAGTTTATTTTTTCTTGCATCTTGAGGGATTTTGCGGTTCTCCGGATGCGCTGTCATTCCGGGTTAAAACCGTAATGACAGCCGATATTAAACTTATAACTGTAGGACTTACGCACTTGAATTCATTTTCCCGATTAATTGGCGTTTATCAGCGTCCATCAGCGGTTAAAAATCATGCAACTGCGTAACTCCTAAACTGATAATCTTCACAGACGGATATTTTCCGTCAGTGAGCATCAAAGGAGGCAACAATGTCATTTTCGATTTACATGCTCGGCTATATATCATCCTGATCATCGGACTGGCAACCGGAGCGTATCTGCTCCACGCGCCGGCAGAGTGGATAGGGGTCGGCGTTCTCTGTCTGATTGGCGTGGCGATCATTTATGGGGTGAAGACGACCCGGCAAAAAAGATCCGCCGTCCCAGTAACCTATAGATTTTCAGAAATTAAATTTCACAAGGAAGCAGGGAGGAGATCATACTTTTCGTATATCTCCGACCGATGACGCAGTGAAATTTGATTTCTGGAAGTCTATATATGAAAAAGTTCGTAGTACCGCATTCAGGCGGTACTGCAAACTTTTTCATATTTTCGATCTGCTGAGAGT
>DYRK01000792.1 GCA_020718785.1 Desulfatirhabdium butyrativorans
ATGTTCTGTCTGTTCCATTAATTATTAACTAAAATGTTTCAAGTAAAGGAATATGATTCCGGACTATGATTTTAATGATGAAATGAAAACTATACCTATGATTGTTATGATGAAATGAAAACTATGATTAAAAATCACAGTCTGTCATTTCATAGTCCGTCATTTAATCAGACACATCATAGTATGGACTATGATTGCCGATGATGAAATGAAAACTATGATTAAAAAAATCACCGTCCGTCATTTATACTGCCCACCGGCATAATCTGCGCTTCTGTAAAACGCCCCTGCTTAAAACAGACGCAAGCCGTTTTATCGGCAAAACGGTTTGCGTCTGTTTTAAGTTTTCGGCGTTTTACAGAAAATTCGGAAAGCGCAGATTATGACGGTGGAAAGAATAATCAGATACATCATAGTACGGATCCCAGAAGTTCAAGAGCTTTTCTGGCTGCGTCCTGCTCCGCGTTTTTTTTGCTTTTCCCGACTCCTTCCGTGCATAAGTCCCCGACGCTGATCTGTATCACGAAAGTTTTGTCGTGATCGGGTCCGTTTTCCTGTATCACCGTGTAAACCGGCGCGCCCTGCGTGACCTGAACCTCTTCCTGAAGCTGGCTTTTGTAGTCATAATTCAGGGTAGGCTTTGCAATGGAATGAATCTGTCTTGAAAAATGCCTTTCGACAAATCTGAACGCGGCGTCAAATCCGCCGTCCAAATAAACCGCCGCGATGATTGCCTCAAAGGTATCAGCCAGTATGGACTTTTTTTTTCGTCCCTCAGTCTGGATTTCTCCTTTGCCGAGTTGCAGATAAGCTCCCAGATCCATGGATTTGGCAACTTTGGCGAGTTGGAATTCATTGACCAGCCCGGCGCGCATTCTGGATAAATCGCCTTCTGTGAGTTCCGGGTATTGTGTCATAAGAATATGTCCCACCACAAGGTTCAAAACAGCATCCCCCAGAAATTCGAGCCGTTCATTGTCGCGCAGATTTTCAAAAGGCTGCTCGTTCACATAAGAACTATGGCGGCATGATTCGTCTAAAAGAGATTTGTCTTTGAATTCATACAGCAGGTTTTTTTCTAAGATTGAAAGGTCCATTTCCTCCCATATTATGCCGCGGCGATCAGCTTTTCATACAGGATATAAGGTACGCTGAAATTTCCTCTTCCGGTTCCCATCCGGATATCAGGCTTTACCGAACCGTGAAAATCGGTCCCGCCTGTCATAAGCAGATCATATTTTGCCGCGAGATCGGCATAAAGGGCTGTCTGTCCGCGCGAATGTTCGGGATAAAAAACCTCGATTCCCGAAAGTCCCATGTTTTTCAGAATACGGATAAGATCGCCTACAGGTTGGTTGAGAGTCGGTTTCAGCAGGGCAGGATGGGCAAGCACCGGAATTCCTCCGGCATTTCGTATAAGTTCGACAGCCTGGGCGCAGCCGCATCGGTATTTGTCCTGATACGCGGGTTTGCCTTTGCCCAGATATTTGTCAAATGCTTCGCTGACAGAGGCAACCATCTTTTTTTTCATCAGCAGGCGCGCAATATGGGGTCTGCCGAGCTGTCCCTCCTCGCCGAAAGCTTCTTTCAGCTCGTCTGAAGAAATATCCATGCCCAGACTGTTCAGGCGTTCTATAATCTGAGGATTCCGGTTTCTTCTGGCTTCCTGAAGCACCGTCAGATTCTGATTCAGGGACGGATCATCCACGCGGATACGGTAGCCCAGTATGTGAAAACTCCCGGCACATGGAAAAGAAGGGGGCGGATCCGCGCTGATTTCAATGCCGGGAAGGAACCGGACTGACGGAGGAATTCCGCTCCTGACAGCAGCTTTGGAACCGTCAACCGTGTCATGATCTGTGATCGCAATCGCGGCGAGATTCAGTTTCTGTGCCATGTCAATGATTTCAGCCGGAGACAGCGTTCCGTCCGAGGCATCCGAATGAATGTGAAGATCAATATGAAGCGAGCCGTTACAGTCCAAGCGATCTCTCCAATGCCTCTTCCTTTGTTTTGCAGTCAATGCAATGGATTGTGACCGGTCTGGCTTTCAGGCGGTCTATATTGATATCTTCCCCGCATTTGTCACACACACCGAAGGTTCCGTCTTCTATACGCTGAATCGCTTTTTTGATCTTTTTGATCAGCTTATGTTCTCTGTCCCTGATGCGGAGCATAAAATTACGGTCTGCCTCAAGAGCAGCGCGGTCTGTCGGGTCCGGGAAATTCTCTTTATGGGATGTCATACCTGAAACGGTATCATCTGCCTGATGCAGAAGCTCTTCCAGTTGATTGGTGAGAAGCTCCTTAAAATATTCAATATCTTCTTTTTTCATGGTCAGACCTCTGGGATTCTGTGAATCTTGCCAATTATAAAAAGGGAGAACTGTAACACGGTTTGTTTTTTATGTAAAGAACAAAATGCTGTTTATTGTTTCAGGACTTACGCACTTGAATTTATTTT
>DYRK01000002.1:0-13028 GCA_020718785.1 Desulfatirhabdium butyrativorans
ACTCAAATTACTTTAAGCACTTTCCGTGAATTCGCAGGATTTTTAAACCAGTAATACTCCGGATACCTGAATTCTCTGGAGTCATTCTCATCCCAGACCATCATTTTACGCAACTGCTGCATGGTTGGAGATGTATCTCTGACTATCTCCTGAATCATCTCTGAAATTTGCCTTTGCAGTGCATCGCCTTCATAGACCGTGTTGTTCACTCCTTGAAGCGCAGTGAACCTTTTTCGGGGATCCGCGAGACAAGTAATTTTTTCAATCTTGACATGACAAGTTCCCATGCCTAAAGGTTTGGCGTTTCCGATCTTATGTCTGAGCGGTCCCTTCAGATTGATTTTTTCCTCGCCGATGCTCACAGAGACATTTTCCTCCAAAGCCAAAATATAGATAAGAAGTTCTACTTCATCGGGTTCAAGGTTTGAGAATTGTACCTCAAAATCAAAATGATGTCCCGGTACCAAGGCGTTGATATGCCATGCCCGTGACCTCAGATCATCAGGTATCGGCGGCACAGTGTCAGTTCTTTTGGGATGATGAAAATAGAGCTTGCGGGATTTCCCGTCGAGCTTCCCTGTCTGTTCGCTTCTGTAAAATGGCTCATGGCGTGTTCCGCAGCTTGAAAGCAGAATTTCAAATCTCTTTGTCTCCGGTCTGTCTTTCTGCAAAATCGCATCTCCGATGCTGACATTTCCTTTGTGGACTTTGGCATTTGCTCCCCGTTCCATCATCCCGAACATCCGACAGGCAATACATAAGTCATCTGCCTTCTGACATGCTTTATATTTTGCAGGATAAAGTCCATTAGGATTTGTAATAAAACATCCGCCGCCCACAATTTCCGCCAATGAGCGGAGCATTCCTTTCAGGGAACTGCCCGGAATCACGGGTTTTAGTTCTCTGTTCAAAAATTTTTCTTTACCTTCACGATTCCCGCCGATAAACAGCGGCGTAAGATTTTCCAGACTACAGGAGATAATTCCGCTTCTGCCCTTGAATTTCTCATCTGTCAGGGGCGGCTTTTTCCTGATTTCCTCCCTGATCGGTATCATCCGGTAAGGATTCCAAAATGTTTCATTCTGAGGCATTGTTTTCCTCCTTTATTGCTTTGAGACCGTGATATCGGCTGAATCTTGCCAAACCGGATGAGTCAAGCCATTTTTCCACAACAAGAGATACCTGTCCTTCAGGGAATTGCTTATAAATCCATGCGGCTTTTTTGGCAATGCCTATTCTCCACAGGATAAAACAGCTTTGTTCGGATTTCAACCTGCTCATTTCTGTTGAATGGTCTTCAAGCCCGTCCGGCGGCTTGTCTCCGAGATAAACGACACGCATTTTATCGCCGATCCGCCGCCATTTTAACTCACCTTCGGGAGAAAATATTCTTCCCTGATCTGTTCCGGTGAGATAAGATTCATCAAAACGGAAAGGAACAAAATAAGCTTGAGCAGGTGAAAATGTCATCAAAAGCGAGTCTTCCGGGAAAGAGGCTTTCCGAACTATCTCAATAAAATCTTCTGTATTCAGATCATCAGCGTGAAGAAAGGGCATCACCTCCTCCTTTCAAGGAAATTTTCAAGAGGACCTGGCCAGTCCGTTGCTTCAATGTATTTGACTAAATCATCTACCGCCGGAGTCAGCACGGTTTTCCAATTACTTTTTATGTCGTATTCATAACGTAATCCCTTGATTTCAGGTTCGGGCAGAGGCTCTGTTTCTCCGGTTTCGGCAAAGAATCCGTAGGCATTGTTTTCTTCTTCACTGCAAAAGACCGGAAGACCGCATAAATGAGATATTTTCCGGTTATAATAAGTGATTTTGAACTCTTTGATGTTTATCTTGAATTTTCCCAATCCCCGGCTTTTTCCAAAGCCTAATCTGACCAATCCTTCTTCCATATCCCTAAGCACCAGCCCGGTCAGACCCAGTTGCCATCGCTCGAAATTTCTGATTTCCAGCGAAGTCCCGAATTCCCCCCGGGTCAGAACTTCCAAGTCATATTTTGCGCCCGGAGCCGCTCCGCCGGTCAGTCGGTCAATAGCAACGCCGTCACGGATTTCAAGAAGCGGTCTTCCTGTTTTTTTAAATTCTTCAGTCAGATAAGCATCGGAAGCGGCAAATCTTCCGATAAATCCGTGTGATCCGAAAAGGCGGCACGCAGCACACGAAAGATTGTAAATGTCTCGAGAGGGAATTGTTTTGACATCGTAATCTTTTTTATACTTCTCAAAAATCAAGCCGCAAGACGCCTGATGAGCTTCTCCTTCTCCTTCCTCTTTCGGTTTGATATATGGCAGACAGACCGGTACCGGATTATCCTTCAGACTGCGGCATATTTTTTCTGAGTAGGAGCGAATCATGCCTTTGAGCGAACTGCCGGGAATAAAGGGTTCATCTTTTTCGCCGAAACGATAGGTGCGGACAAAAGACATATCCACGCCGCCTACAGTCGCCTGACCGGATTTAATCAGCAGCGGATCAATCGGGATGATGTCAAAAGCGATTCGTGCGCTGTTGATCATTTTTTTAAGCATGATTTCCTCCGTTCAAAACTTGTTCCAGACAGTCGTTAAACAATGAATCGGCATTGCTCATTTCTCGGTAGAGCAAATAGTTTTTAAGCTGTTCGGAATTGCTGTAGTCTGTTTCTTCAACCTTCTTACTTGTCAGACTTACTTTACCCAAACCTCGCGAGGTGAATCCGCCCAAACGGAAACCGTTTTCCCATTCCGCCAATGCTGCGCCGACCAGAGCCAGTTCATGATCTTCCGGGTTTTCAATCTCAATGCTGATCTTAAACTCTGCGCCTTTGGGAACAACCTCAAAATCATACTTTGCGCCATGACGGGCAGTTTCCGTGTCCCGGTCAATACAGACGCCGTCCCGCACCTGAAGCCCGCGTCCCCAGTCCAATAACTCGCCGTCGCTGAAAAAGATTCGGGAAGCTTGCAAGGGAGAGCCGAAAAGTTTGCAGACATCGCAGGTATTGTTTTCAAGCCAGTCGAGTTTTTTTCTTTCCTCTTTTATTTCCTTGAACTTATCATAAACGCCTTTGCTGTTGCGGTAGCTTTCATCCCCCACACATTTTACGCCGGATAAACTACAATCCAGCAGGCAGGCAGTAAGCCCCAGATAGCCGGAGAGTCGTTCTGCAAAAGACCTGAAATTTCCCTTCAGCGTGGAGCCGGGGAGAATCGGTCTGCCGTCCGGTTCTAACAAAACGCCCATGTCAGTTGCAAGCTCTCCTTCTCTGCCCGAGCCGATATGAAAAGCAGTGTCAAAAACCAGCCTGCCTGTGATTTTTACCTTCCGCCTGAAGATATTATTTGGGTTGTTCATCATGCCGCACTCCTTACGATATTATAAAATTAGCTTCACCGATTCATATAAAAATAGTGGCAGTTGAAATGCTCGAAATAAATCGGAAGAACTCGCTCAACAATCTCATCTATCAAGGCTTTGTTGACTTTTCTGATCTGTTTTTGCTCTTTCTTATCCGAAATCCCTGTTTCATCTTTCAGCAAACCTTGTATTTGAGGCTGCTTTTGAATAAAAGAACGGAGAGAAAATTCTGTTCCCGGATCCGCAACAATAAGATCATAAATGAACCCCCAAAATTTTTTATTTTTCTCTTTGGTGTTTTTATTTTTCTGATTTTCTGCCAATTTTCTAAGCTCCGTAAACCCGCCGCTCTGTATGACGATTGGGATGGAATGCAACTGACTGTTCTTTACCGGCTCATAATCATCAAAAAATTTTTCCACGGCGCGGCAGGCATTCTGACGCAAAGCTTCGTCTATGAACAGCCGGAAATCATCAGAGTCAATATAAGCTTCTAACGACATGGCTTGTTTCCTTTATTTTCCTTTCAGCGACATTAAATAGAGATAGTGAGCTACAACCTGTTTAGCCCAGCCTCTTGCCAATTTCATTTTAATCTCAAGGGTTGTTGCAGGGTCTTTCCGCCCTATCTCATTAGCTTTGTTTTCCAATTGCTCCAATTGACCGAGAAGGAGAGTACCTATCTGAAGCCACTTGCCTTTTTTATCTTTTCCAGTCTGATTTTTTATGTAATTGACAATCTCGGAAAACCGGCCGGCAGATGTAATCAGCGTTTCAAGCCCGCGTACTTGGGCATTGCCAAGATCGGCGCTAGCCATTGCATTTCCTGCTCCTATGGATTTCGGATAAAATTCCTCCAGATACAGATCAATTTCCTTCAGCGTTTCGCGCCCTAAAACCGGCATCAACGGCATCTGACTTGTCATTTCAAATTTCCTCCTCGATAATATGCAGATTATCACAAACCGAAATCCGTCCGAAACCTTCTTCCCGACGCAGACCGATCCCTTTGATCCCAAGCGTTTTCAGAAAGGTTTTGAGATGTTCCGGATCATCTCCCTTGTACTGAAACAGAAATACGCTTCCCATCGCGACGCCCGTATCATCCGCCTTGGGCATATTCCATGCGGATTGCCAGCCCCGAACGGTATGCGGTTTGACAATCTTCAATATCTGAGCAAATTCAGGAGATGAAAATTCTTCTATATCTGACACGGGACGGAGAAATCTGTCTGTGAGAATGGCATGAGATCCCAGTTTGATACTGAAATAAGTATTTGAAGAAATATCTTTTTCCGTGAACAATTGCAGCCGCTTTTTGAATTGCTCATTCCAGCCGTCAATATCGCTTTCAGGATATGGTATTTCTTTAACGGAAAGTTCGATTTCGCCCAGGCCCCGGGTGCGTTCCGCGCCAGCAAATAAAGAATCTTCAATCAATGTCTCCAGAATTTCAAGCTGTTTCTCATCAATAAACATGCTGCCGGAAAGATATTGAGGGTGGTATTCCTCAGATTTATCATCTTTACGAAAATCGGCGACAACCTGATCCATAAAAAAAATGGAAGGCGCAATAGTTCCGGTGTCCCGGTCAATTCCCGTGTGGCGATGATAGAGGCTGCTCGCTTCAAACTTTCGGGGAGATCGGCAATCTCCGTTCCAGAAACCGGAAAAGGGTTTCATGTCTTCCCTGCATTCCGGGCATTTCCAGAAGTCTTCATCAGCTGGTTTGTCATTTATTCTGCTTGCGGCATTTACTGCCAGAATATCTTTAACCCCGTGTTTGCCTTCACCTTTAAATCCTGAATCCCGTTTGCAGGAAATGCCTGTGATCGGCAATACCTGTGAACAATTCTCTCCTTTTTCATCTGCGGGAAGCAGATTCGGGAAACATGCCGGATTGTCAAGAAAAAGAGAACGGAAATCTTTATGATCGGGACCGCCCCGGACCAGAAAAAATTTGGCTGCCAATGCGCCTCTCAATGTACTGCCCGGAAGATACGGAATGCTTTCACGCGCGCTGGGCTGCCGTTGCCGCTGGATGAGCAGCGGCGACAGAAGTTTTGCTTTTATATGACAGTATTTCATCAGATTTCCCTCACATCTCCGTCTGTCTCAGCATCCGGATATTTAAATATGGTGTCCATGTTTTCGGAACATCCTGTCTGAAGAATCAATAATCCAGCAGGAACTTTCCGCATCGTTGGCATGGGACATTCTTTTCGAGCAAAATCCCGGCAGGATTCCGATGCCGGCACTGCCGGCATTGAATATCCGAAAACAGTGCATACACCGCAGCCGTGTTCTGCTGAAACCATGCCCGCTGATAACTCCGAATCCGCCGAAAAACCCGCCACAGCGGATAATCCGCTGTATAAAGCACCGTCAAAGCATCGCTGTTCTGACGGGCAAGCTCGTTCAGATAAATCAGAATCACAGAATCCATGCCGTCCAGAAGTTTTTGCGTAAATGATCCCATCGCGTTGTTTTGCATCCAGTTAAATGTGTCTCTGTCAATCAGTTTTGTATCCCGCAGCAAATCCGCAGCAGCAGGATAGGGCGAAATTTCTCTGTCCCGGTTCAGCCAGTCTATATTTGCCGAGTTTTGCACAAATAATTCAATCTGCTGAACCATGGTTTCCTGATTTCGGACCCACTGGCGGGTTTTCTCAAAACTACCGGAAACATCAATCTCTTTGTGCAATACTACAGAGAGAAATTCCACCCATACCAGATCGGGAATAACAATCTGATTCTGATTGTTTTCACAAAAGTCTTTGATCTGACTTGCACCTTCCGGCTTTATACGGCGTTCTGAAAGCAGTTCTGCCAGCAGCGCAGGATTGGAAGCCGCTATCCAGTTATACAGGATGTTCGTATCCGGCATGAAAATGATTTTCATCGCTCATGCCCTCCCGCTGATACGGCTTCGTCACACGCTGTATCTTCCGCTGAAAATTCTTCCCAATGCTTCAAAGCTTCGGGCGGCAGCGTCACCCGTACCCGCTCAAGGGCTTCCATATCTGCCTTGAATATCTCTTCTTTTCCGTACCATAAGCGGGCAGCGTTCAGGGCTTCTTCAAGCCGGTTTTTCCAATCGGGCTGGGACAGGCTGATCATTCGGAAAGGGTGCAGATTTGCAGTCTGCAAGATGGAAGGGCGATATTCATCCTCCCCTTTGCATCCCACAATCATCTGCGGTTTGGGAGACAGGGACAGAATGCCTTTCATCATCTCCCGTGTCTCGGAATCGGTAGAAAAAAAATCCAGCAGCAGGAGAACAGCCCCGTAATCCGAATCGGACTCCAGAGCAGATGCCGCCGTTTCCAAAGCATCCGCCGCAGAGATATTCCACTGCTTCCCCAATGTGTTTATAATGACTGCCTCAGCGTCTCTCTTCAGTTCCGGGTCTTTGCAATACAGGAAAATCTTTTGAGGGCAGATTCCTTTTCTCAAAACGGAGCGATGCCTTCGCGGAGGAATTTCCGCAACAGAACGGACATGACGGATCAGAAGATCAATTGCCCCGTTTTCATCTTTGGCAACATATCCGAAACAGTGGGCATTGGCAGCCGCAAACCAGTCAAATTTTGTGCCTGCCCCGCTGAACATGATAACTTTTGTCTGATTGTGCAGAGAAATGAAGCGTTTCAGCACCCGGATGCCGTCACCTTCCGGGTCGTTCATATCAATATCAAGAACAAACACATCATAAAATTTTTCATAATACGCTTCCACAGCCTCGCGGACCGATTCTGCCAAATCTGTATCAAAGCCCTCGTCCCTGAGCAGTTGAAGCGTTGCCTGAATAATCGTGGACATGGGCTCGTCGTCCATTAACAGGACGGAAATCGGGTTGTTCTGCATGGTGTTTTCCTTTTGGGTTACAGGTTGCAGGTTGCAGGTTGCACGCATCACGTTTCACGGGTAGCGGTCAAATCCGTTGAGGGAGCGTGAAACGGGTTGAAAACCCGTTCTACGGAAGATTATTCAGGCAGCCGAATTTCAAATTTTGCTCCGTTCTCCGGCTGATTTTCAGGGAACTCAAGGGTTCCGCCCATTATTTCAACGGCTCTGCGCGCGTTGGATAATCCCAGACCGGTTTCCTTCTTAATGCCTTTGCTGCTGACATAAGGGGAAAAAATATGGTCTTTTAATGCTGGCTCAATCCCTCCGGCATTATCCTCAATGATCAGCGCGTGCGAATCCGGCAGAACTGAAATGCGGATGTCTCGTTCCGCCAACGGAATATGACGCCGCTGAAAGGCTTCCGTAGAATTTTTAATCAGATTGTAAACCGCAAGCCTGAGATAATCCGGGTCGGTTTTCCATTTTTTCAGGCCTCCGGATACGGTCATAATAAAATTAGCGTTGCGTCTGTCATGCGGTGCAATGAGATCACGGATTATTTCCTGCGGATCCGTTTCTTCAATCCTGCACTGTTCGTTATGGATAAAGCGGTGAACACCGTAAAGATGCTTTACTTCTGTCTGAACGGTTTTCAGATAAGTGCGTAAGGGTTCCTCTTTCGCCTGGGGAAGGCGCAGGCATAATGTCAGCATCGCCTCTATGCCGGCTTTGGTGTTGCCGGTATCATGTTTGAACCGCCGGATCTGCTCCTGAACGGTCTGCCGCTCCTCAATATATTTTTTCCGGGTTTTGGCGAAAAGATCATCCGGATTGATCTCCAGACAGCGGTTAAGCCAATTCAGCGATTCTTTTTCACTGTCTTTCCCGCCCTCAAACCAGACCAGATCCGAAAGGATATTCATCACCGTCGCCCTTGCATAACGATAAGGAGCAAGTTCTCCTGCGCGTTCGGAGACTTCGATATAGGCTTCCGACAAGGCTTCGGTATTGGCAATATGCCCCTTTCGTGTGAAGCGGATGCGCTCATCGTTGATTTTCTGCATGAGTACGTCAAGAGACAGATCAAAGCCCCAGCCCGGGGAGTCAATATCAGCAAAGCGGGCGGTCCAGCAAACCGCCTTTTCCTTCAGGGATTCGGGTTCATACCGGATGAGCAGTTCCAGTGCTTCATTCAGCCGCTTTTTCGGTTCGTCTGTCGAGCCTCTGAACGACTTATCTTCTTTCAGCGCCCGGGGCGCGGCGTTCAGATATTTTTCCAGATATTCCCAGAAGGTCTTGATCAACGCGGGGTCAGCGATATTCTGCCTAAGAACGGCGTCTGATGCAGAGTTGGCGATGCGGTTCATCAAAATCGCCTTATCAGACGCAGACAGTTCAGATTTCAGGGTTTCATACAATGACTGAAACCGGGTCAGTGCGCTGTCATATTTTCCGGTAGTGAAATCTTCTCTGTTGATTTTCTGATATTCAGGGTGTCGAAAAATAGGTTCTTTATTCATCGGAATATTCCTTTGGCGAATAGCAGCAACAGTGATCGTACTTCGCTGCGCTCAGAATGACAGGAAATCCGATTTTTGGCAGGTTCATCAGATTTCCCTCGCATCTTTGTATAGCTCGGCATCCAGATATTCAAATACGGTATCCATATTTTCAGAAAATTCTTCTCCGTTGTATCGGACAGAGTCAAAGGAAATTTCAATCTGCCCCTTTCCGGTACTCTTATCTCCTCCGAGGCGGTCAACAGCCATTATCCCGGAAATCAGCAGACAATAGGCAAACGGCGGCTCGCCTTCATAAAGGCAGACGAGATCATCATTATAGCCGTCAATACGGGTTTTAAATGTCATCGGCGCAGCATACTGAGTCGAAAAAAGATGCTGATCTCTGGCAGTGCCGAGTTTCCGATATTTGCAGATGCGGGTTTGCTCTTTGAGTGATCGGTAAGGCGGTTCTCCTTCAAGGCGGGCATCCCTGAAAAACAGATTGCCGCTTTGATATTTGTTTCCGAAAATCCTGTCCACCGGAGACTGAAGCGTGTTCAGCGGCGCAAAAGCTTCTGAAAATTCTTCAGTTTTATGGGGATCAAGAGGTGAGGGAAATCCCAGCGTTCTTGAAAGTTTTTCGCAGCTTTCCCGAATAACTCCTTTGAGCGTGCTGCCGGGAATGTAAGGGCGGTCTTGGGCATCCATCCTGATCAGACGGTCTGTGAGAAAACTGCTTTCGCCGGAACCCGCGTGCCATTTGGATTTGAAACATAAGGTCAAGTCCAGTCGGATATTATGGCGCATGAGATTCTCCTTCGGATTTTATAAAGCTGGTAATTTCTATAAGATCAGTCAGCATTGTAGTGGCTTTGACGATTTCTCCTTTCTCGTTCTCGACTTCCTTCCACGGAATTTTGGATAAGCAGCCGAAGCAGTCAAGAGCGTCCCGTATCGCCGGTCGTTTTTCTTTCGGAGTTCTAACATAAATTTTGAGACATTCCAGCGTGCCGTTAATTTTTCCCAGAAACGGGGCATAGCCGAGCCGTTTCAGACGGGTTCCCGGAATATCCGATTTTACCAAATTTCGGGCATGTTCCAGAAGTGCCTGAGCATCGGTCAGAGAATAAGGTTTTTGATATAGTTTTACAGCACTCGGTTTATCTATACGCAAATGTGTTTTCCGGCTGTCGCTGACTTTGATCTGATTATAGCCTGAAGAAACATGAAAATCAATATAACTCGGCGCGTAATATTCCCTTTTGTTCTTATCCTGGGATCCTGCTTTTTTTGCGGATTTGAGCAGTTCTTCGGACTGGCTGAACATGATGGAAAAAGGTGTATGGCTTTTTCCGTAAGCAATTCCGAGGGAAATGGTCAGTCCTTTTCCATCCAAAAGCTGAGAAAAAAAGGAATCTGATGCAAATTTTTCTTTTGTCTTTTCTTCAAACTTGCGGGCTGCGTCAATGGCAAAGGGAAAAGCAGTATCTGCGGACAGATAGACCATGAGATCATCGCCGCCCAAGAGCAGAATATTGGCGGGAACTTTTCCCTCAACCGGCTTGCAGTTTTCAAAAAGTGCTTCATGGCAGGCTTCACGGACCGACTGATCTACAGTCTGAGAAAAAGTTTTGAATTGTTCCTTTGTCCGGATTGCTTTGACTAATTTTCCCATTGCGTTTCCGTCCGCATAAACAAGAGCTGTATAATCTTTTCTGGCAAGACATCGCTCTCCGATTTCTTCAAAATCTTTTGGTCCTTTTGCTTCAATGCCTTTCTTTCCGCAATAGTCGGCAAATTCTTTCCATAAGCCCTTATTTTTCCCTTGTTCCACTTTTTGTACACAGATATCACATAAAAACCTTTCTTCATCGCCGTAACTATCGGACTGAGAAGCTGTCCCGGAACAACTGTCGCATTCCCGCATATAACCGGCATGGAGTTGTGTGCAGGGAATAAGGGGGTTTTCTTCCTTATCTTTTTTCAACCGGAAATGCGCCTGCTTCAAAGAATCCGAATAATTTTTTTCCGAAAAATCCGCCCAGCCGCAAAGCAGCCGAAGCCCGCCTTTGGATTTTCTGACAAAAAATTCCTTCAGTTCTTCCGCACAGGTTTTCAGCCTGTCTTCCTCAGCGCTGATAATAAACTGCCCTGCTCCGCCCGCGGAAAATACACATTCCACATTGTTTTCACCGAGGTTGTTTTTCAGAAAACTTTCGGTTTCTTTACGGTTTAAATTATCAAGCAGCGCACTGGCTCCCCGTATTTCCACCAGACGATCCGTGCCGAAAACATATTCCTTTATTCCCGGTACATCTATTACCACAATATACTGATTTTTCATTATAAAGACTCCGTAAATTAAAAAAAACCCCGCTGCTTTGAACTTATCTGAAAAAAACGGTTACTCCTTTACCCGACTGTTTATGAAAAAGCAAGCTTTTTTTATCAGCCTGAGAACTGATTTTCGGTTTTTTCAAATAAATCCGGATTGTTGTTTCGGTATAAATTCCGCATCCGGTTAAAATCCTTATGGTGAGTGAAGACCTGCGAGCCTCTGTCCGCCTTATTTTTTTGACCTGCAGGTCTGATTCAGCGTGGCTGACAGGGGTTTTTTTCCTGTGCAAAATATCCGTACCCCACAGCAGTTTTTGCGCCGATGCCGTGTTCCTGAAGAGCTTTCTTCAGCCACTCAGAAGCAACATTCAAAACTTCTCCCTCAAAATCGTCCAGTTTGATTTTCTGATTATCTTTTTCTTTTATGCCGATGATAAATTCAAACGGGGTGTTTTCAACGGTTAAGAAAAAAATCGGGTTTGGATTGTGATAATCTGCGGGCGGTTTTCCTTCGGAATAATAGTTACCATAATGCGGGTTCATAATGTCTGTTTTCAGATGAATTTCTCCTGTGGGAAAGGCATCAAAAAAAATCACTTTACCCTGATTCTCCTGTTTGCCGAAAATTTTACGAAATCCTTCATCTTTTAATGCCTCTTCTTCACTATTTTTGAATTTATCGACTTCACTGATTATCCAGTTTCTTACAATGCCTTTGACTGCCTGTCCCGGAATATACGGAATGCCGTAAATGTGATGCAGGGTCATAGAAGTCTCATAAACCGATTCGTTGCCAAGCCCGACAATCAGCCGCCAGTCAGGAAAAAGTCTTATGGTTGGTTCAATTATTTTCAGCCCTGATTTTCGGATCACTGATTTATGGCGTTTGTTGATAGAAGCAATATCAATTTTACTGAAATCAGTTTTTATCTCGAACTGTCTTTTCTTTTTATCTCCCTTTTGATAAAAAATAAATTTGTCGTTATCGAATAATGAACATTTGTTAAAGAGCAGGGAGAAATTGCCAATATTCTGCTTTTCCAGATCAAGTCCCAAAGTTCTTCTCGTATCAGAAGGAAGGTAATATGATGGTAGTCCTTTATCTGATTTCACAGTTTGATCTTTCTGTTTTTTGAGTTTCTGTTCAACCGGAGCTTTGATGCCAACGGCTTTTGCTGATTCATCAAAACTTTTAATAGTTTTAGCCATTTTTTGCTTCTCCTCCAGTCTTATCGTCTTTTTTATCTTCCTTATCTTCAATCAGTCCTTCTGCAAAACGGCGCAGCCAGTTGAAGAAAGCCAAAACCTCAATGGTCAAGGCGCGATATCGGGATGAATCCAATTCAACAATTTTTACGACTAAATCCTCAAATTTTTCTACTTTTTCAATTCCGTACAAATTTCCCTTGCCGCTTGCTTTTAACCATGCAGTTACATCTTCACCTATCGGCATATATGTTTTGCCTTCAGGTTTATTTTTCTTGGAATACATAAAAGCAAAAGCAGCCCCCAATCCGTTGATTTTAATCATCATTGGAATCTTTTTAACATAAGAGTCATATTTGGGTAAACACTTATCTCTGGCATCTTTAGCACGATCATAGGCAAATTTCGCCCTCCCCCGCTCTATTCCTGTTATATTCGTCAGATTACTCGCCATTTTTCTGCTCCTTATCAAAAATTTTCATGCTCACAATTCCCTTGCCGATGGTGGCATTGCCGCCAATTTGCATAACCTTCGGTAATCCGGCAGCGAAAAAATCCATGACTTTCTGTTCTTCCGAAGTTTTTTTATTCGGGTCAGTTTCTTTTTTTTCATCATCAGATAGTGCAAAAACACCTTTGTTTTTCTCCTCACTTTGAAAAATCGGCGTGGTCAGTGCCATAGAATACAAAATCGTTTCACAGGGCAGATATTCTTCGGTAAAAAGATGACCATCTTTAACCGTACCCGTCTCATTGTTGATTTTCGTCCGGGTAATGACCTCTGTG
>DYRK01000002.1:13128-33909 GCA_020718785.1 Desulfatirhabdium butyrativorans
ATCTTTAACCGTACCCGTCTCATTGTTGATTTTCGTCCGGGTAATGACCTCTGTGAAAAGATTCACGAAATCTTTGAAGTCATCGTTAGAAAGATAAATCAGCCTTTTTTCAATGTCAGGCACGCCGGTTTTCTGACTGAGAAATTGGGCAAACTTTGTTATCTTTTCATTGTGAGTGACATCAAAGGTATATTCTTCCAAAATCACTTTGCCCGAAATCAATACGCCGTCACTACTGTAGTGATTCGTCGTTTGGGGAACGCTCCACGATAATAACCGCCCATAATCCTTGCCAAATGCCAGTTCCAAATCTTTATGAAATCTTTCAAGAACTTTAGGGCAGGTAATCCACGCAAAAACGCCCCGCATAGATTTGACCGGAAAAAGCAGGATTCTGGCATCGGTAAAACCGAGTGCGCCTGAGAACTGGTGTTTTTTATCCTCGTTAAAGAAATCTTTTACCTTTTCGGAAAACTTTTTTTTTCCTGCATCATCATAGCCAAAAGCCAGATGAACCGCAATGTCAAAATCATCTTGATTTTTTATGAAGTCAACTAATTCAGCTTTTTTCGGTTCCGGGGTTTCTTCAAATGCTTCCCGAATACTTCCCTTTAATCCCGAACCTTCGATTTTCGGAAAGTCGGTATGCCGTTCTCTCTGAATGGGCAAATCAACAATACCCAAGTCATTGCCGCTTCCGGCGTGGAGCGGAGTTTCGACAATGATGAAAAATGGTTTGGCAAGTTTGAACATTAAAACCTCCTTTTATTAAATTCATTTCCAGTTTCAAATTGAAATTTCATAAAGTTACGGATAGCATATTTCCATTTCCTTGGCAAGATAGCCGTTGAATTCATCGCAATATTTCTTGAATTTTTCATCTGCATCAGTCGGAATACAATTATTGTTTCTGTCTTTTTCCAATCCCTCGCAATACCTTGACGGCAGGTAGAGAATATAGCCGTCAAAGCCGCCTTTCGTTTGCACTACCTTCAAAAAATACGGCTTTGCATGTCTTTCCAGAAATGACTGATCATATATTCTGTTTCTTCCGCCGACATATTTCTGGCTTGTAATCGGAGAAGCGATATACTGACGTTTTTCGCAGGTATGCGGTTCATCAAGGTTCAATTTGCCTGTCCGATAAATCTCGCCGAGTCTGCCGAGACATTCATCCCATGTTTTACAGGATTGTTTCAGCTTGAAAAACTTCATTTTTTTTGAAAATGCGGTGAAACTTGGAAGATTATTATTTTTTACAACTTTTTCCAGAAAATCTGTTTTCGGAAAAGGAAATGAAAGATTGAGATTGCCGAGTATCTCAGGATTCTCAATTGCTATTTTCCTGATAAAAAAATTGCCGAATCCGTTTCTCGATTTTGCGCCGATACCGCCGCAGACCGCTAAGAGATAAAAACTGATAATGACATCTTCTTCTACACTTTCATCAGAAATATTCAGGGTAACAGAGGAACTTGAATTGACAGGAAGGTATTCTCTGATAAAAACATTTTTTCCTTTCTGATATTCAAAAGTACCGTAAGCAAGATATTCGAGAACATTGATAGGAAATGTTCTCCCCCCGCTTGACGCCTGAACATTGTATTTGGGAAAAGGCGATTTCACGGCTTGTTTATCGGCTTTTGTTATCTGAATTGAAAAACCGCTTTTCTGCTGTCTTTTAGCTGAGGCGGTTCCGAATATTTTCCCTTCTTCTTTTTCAATATCCTGATGTGTTATGGTTCCAGAATTTTTTCCCCAAAAATATGCCCGCCACCAAAAGCGCATCATTCCCTTGAATGACGGCGGACGCAGTTCAAATTCCCCCTGATCTCCGCCTGACATGAAGGTCGGCGTAAGGGTTTCTATATCAAAACGTATCTGTTTCATCTTGTCTCTGTCTTTTATAGGATTCAAGAACTGCGGCGTTGAGAATGTCTGTTTTAATATTTTCTATGATTGATGTTATTTCTTTATATAAATCGGCAAAATCTTCTTCATCAATAGTTATCCGCTGACCGTGAGCAACGGCGTTTCTTATTTGTAACAGCTTGGCATCAATAAACTTATTTTTCAGTTCATACGGCGAATAATCTATACCTATTGTGATTAAAATTTCTTTTAATCTTTCAGAAGTTAATTTTGACTGAGTTTTTATAATATTTTCAAAAGGGATTCTCGCTCCTTGAGATAATTCACCGAACATGAAATCAATAATCTGTGTGTGAACCGATGCTTTACTGCTTGTTTCAAATTGATCCAGCTTTTCTCTTAAAGCCAATGCAATAAAGCAGTTATTCAGTTCAATATACTTTAACCCTTTTGTAGCAACAAATTTCAGATAATTTTCAGCAGCATTTTTTATAAATCCTTCCCAATGAGCGTATAGCAGCATAATTCCTGATCTTAAATGTGTCTGACGATTATGCTCTTTGGTGCTTTTAATATTTTTATTGATAAATGTAAGTTCCTTTCTTCTCCAAGCAAAATCCTGATCAAGTTTGTCATAAAGATGTTCAGGATTTCTGATCTTCTCCATAGCTGAAATACTCCTTGCCCCATGAAATCAGATGTTGAACCCTCTTTCTGCCGTCATTTTCTTCGTGCCATTTAAGAAAAGTTTTATCTTCCCAGACAGATTTGATCTTTGATTTTAGTTTATCTGCACCATCCCTTTCCCATTTGTCAATATTAGCTCCGATGCCTATAGCAATAGCCTCATAAGCGGCGGTTGAGAAATGATCGGAAAACATATTACTGATTTTATCAAACTTTTTAAATGTCTTGTCTTTCAGCGTTCCTGTCAGAAGATTGAAAGTCTTTTTAAATATATCTTCTTCTTTCTCCATATCAATCATCTTGCCTTTGGCAAACTCTGTAATCCTCTTTGTGATAAAGTCAGATAATGCGCCTGAATTTTCAATATCTTCAGGATCAGAATGTCTGAATATCAGAAATTTTGAAACTAACTCCATGTCATATTGCGGTTTAAAAATATCATCCTGAATCTGTGTACAAATTTGAAAATTAGGGAATGATGCCAATTTCTGCAAAAAAAACTGAAAATCTTTATTGATCATCAGCACTAAAAAGTTTCTTACTTCCTGTTCAGAAAGACCGGTTCCCCCTGTATTTATTCTTTTAAAAAGCTCATATCGGGCATCTTCGCTGCTGCTTTCTGCTATGATCTTTATATCTAATTTGGCTCGTTTGAACGCAATTCTCTGAGACATGGTAAAATAATTTTCCGAGTCCTCTTTTTCATCCTCCTCACCCTCTTTTTTCCACATTTTTCCTTTGAGAGAAAGTAAATAGTCCCCTTTTTCCAATTTAAGCGGCATATCTCTTTCACCATTTTCTTTTTCCAGTATCCCAACAAACTCGAAAATGGTTGATAATCGCTGTACACCGTCTATGACATCCCATACACCGTCATCCCGCTGATACACAAAAATAGAGGGGATTGGAATGCCAATCAGAATGGATTCGATAAATCTGGTTTTCTGCAAAAGATTCCATCTGAAAAACCTTTGAAATTCAGGATGCAAATCAATTTCTCTGTCTTGATAAAGGCTTATCAGTTCGCCGATGGACATGGGATAAGCATCTGTATGAATTGCTTTTGCTTTTTTTTCAATTTCTTTCTCAAGAGACATGGTTTTTCCTTTTCATGTATAATCACTTGCATTTTGTTCATCTTCTACTGTCGGATGAAGGAGACCAAAGCAAACTATTCAAACACCAATTAACTCGAGCCTATTACTTACTTTCCAATCCGTCTTTTTTTTATAATCTATATCCAGCTTCAATAAATACCAACTCAAATTTTCTGTTCTCTCTTGATTTGTTCGATGTAATTTTTCTATCTTCTCTTTGTTTTTTGAATGAATATCCTTATGAGAATATAAAATAACCTTAAAAACAACCTGTTTTCCTTTATTATTTTCCAAAAGCCAGTTGAAACCGCCCTTGGTCAATTTATACTCAATAGTATCTTGCGGTTTATCTTTTTTCATCGGGCTATTCAAGATAGGAGGATTTCCCCCAGGTTTTATTTCAATTGCTTCTATCTCATTCTCTTTTTCAATATAAAGATCAATATCAAAATTACTGTCTCCAACTTTCTTTCCCGGCTCTATTTTCACTTTTTCAGAGCCGTATTTATCAACATAATATTCATACACTTTTAGTTCTACAAGTTTACTCAGCAAATTTTGCCTGTGCCAAACACCTCTGTTATACAAATCTTCATACTTGCCAAAAAGCAGCCTGCCTATAACCGAAAATTCTACCTTTCCATCATTTACCTGAATAAGACGCTTTTTCTCAAGTTGTTCGTATTCCTTTTCGGCTTCTTTTTCCTTTTCATGTAAATTCTTTTTGAAGTCAACTATTGACGGTAAATTTTGCTTCTGCTTGTTTAAACCTTCAAAAGCGATATAATTTTCTTCTACCACGGAAAAATCAAAATCCACAGGCAACTGAGGGATTTCTATCAATTCTTGCGAATCTTCAAAAATGTAAAAGGTTCGGAACTCCTTCAATTGGGCAAAGATGGTGAGGTACGGGATTACACCCTTATATCCGCCTGTAATGTTTAAAATTACATCTTCTTTTTGACATTCCTTTGAAATTGAATCAAGCCGCTCAAACAGATTTTTCAAGCCTTCTTCTTCAAACTCCTTCTTGTCCCATATTTGCAAACCGGAAATCACATCGTTATCTTTTGGGTCTTTCGGTGCCGGGTCAAAATGAACATGAATCAGCTTATCATCCTTGAATCTTTCCGCAATAATTTCCGCCGCCAACCTTGACAACACTGTATCCGTTGCCAAAAGATAAACCTCTATTTCACCCCCGACCACATCCTGCTTAATTTTCAAGAGACTGCGAATTTCAGCGGAAGCTTTTTCATCGCTTTTTGCCCACGGAGAAACACTGTTTTTTATCGACTTGATATCTTTACATTTTTTATTCCATTCTTCATGCAGTTTTTCTTTTAAATCAGAGTACGCATCATCAATAGAGTTTGGTTTATGCTTCATATAGTTTTCAAACAAAGACGTTCCGACGATTGCAATGACTTTTTTCATTTCACACCTCCCACAAAGCTAATTCCGTAGCCTTCTTTTTTAGTATCATATTCAGAAAGCGATTCCTTATGAAAATGTTTAATCACCTCACCCTTATCACCTTCAAATTCAAAATAATAAACACTTCCGGCAGGAACAGCTTTTCGCATCGGTTTAGGTTTTTTTGCTTCCATATCGAAACCGCCGATGGAAATATATTTGCCGATGGATGCTGTCAACAGTCTTAATTTTATGCCATTATATGTTCCATTTAATGTTTGCCCGTCTAACCACTCAGGAATCCACCCTTTTTTAAATAAGGCGGGCGTCAGCAGGTATAACTTGAATTTCTGCCCTTCAATTTTCGGTTCGCATACAGATATATCTTCGTTTATTTTCTGATACGCTGCTGCCTTATTTTCTCCGCCAAGTTTCAGAATCCCCTCTGATGGGAAATCATCAAGCCTTTCAAAATCAAACTCAACGATAATCTTCAGCTTATTATAAAAAGAATCTTCAAGACGTCTCATTCCCACCCGATAGAGTCTGTTTTCTTCCGAAGAATGCGTCTGATCATTTCTTCCGATTCCGATTTTAGATTCTGTCAAGAGCAGGTCAGAAAACATTTTTATACTGAACTTGCTATCGGCTTCATCTTTTAAGTAATCCTGTAAAACAGAAATTCTGAGTATCGCCCCTTCTATGTTCTCAACTTCTTTATTATCCGTTAAAATATACTCAGTCGTACAGTTACATGAAGCATTAGCATTTATTTTAGTCGTCTGTAATACAAAGGCTTTATCTTTTTCTCCATTTTTTTCTCTAACACAATCCAATGGCAGAGGAACATAAAAATGTTCTCCGTGTTTAAGATAAATCCCCCTGATTCTTAAACCCTTTTCCGGTTCTAAATCCTTTGTCGGATCTTCCGCTGTATTTGCTTTCCCGATATCCTTAATATGATTTGCAAAGTAGGCAGTTCGCAACGCGCCGTAAATGACGGAGGGAAAGGGCGGAAAAACACCGTCTGCCCATGTTTCCTCTCCCATGGAAAAGGGTTTTCCGTCTCTGAAAAACAGTGTATCCAACGGGTCAATTTCAATAATCATGCACATATCTCCCTTTTGATAAAATCGGCAATATGCAACGCGCTGAGAAAGTTTTCAAGAGTTTTACTGATCTGCAGCAAATTACACAGGCTGTTGGATAATTCTGAAATTTCTTCCTGCTTTCTTGTTTCAAAATTCTTTTTGGGTTCACCCGCTTCTCTTTTCACCATACAGGAACGTGAAACTAATCTTTTTATTTCCGTTTCAATGAGATGTTTCTCAGCAAATTTGCCATCCTTATCCATTAACCTGCGAAATTCCGAATCCAGATTTTTGATGAAGGTATTGGAAAACACATCTTCAGCCAGCACTTCCACAAGGTTTCCGATGACTGCAAGCGGTTCGCAACCATCTTTTTTCCACTTGCAAGCGGTTTTATGAATCTCTCCTGAGTGTTTCAGCACGGCAATGGCAAACGCATCTTTGTTGTCATCAATATTTTTTGCTTCTTTTTCCATTTTCCTTGCCCAATCCAGAACAATCGAAAGCGGGGTTTTGTAATGGGCAACGGCAATGCCTGCGGAAAATGTCAGGTTTTCACCTGTCAGTTTGAATTCTTCAAGCGGCTGATTTACCTGCTCGTCAAATTTTTCTCTCAGGGTTTTCGCCACATCGAAAAGATGTTTCAGACTGACAAAGCCCAGAAAATCATCTCCGCCTGCATATACTGTTTTTCCTCTGGGTTCGGCAAGATAATTCTTTGCATATTCGGCAAATGCGCCTAATTTTTCCGAAAGTGCTGTATGAAATGCTTTCAAACCGGCAGTATCGTTTAATTTCTCACCGGAAAGCCATTTTCCCATGCTGTCGCCGTCAAAAGCGATAACGGCATAATATTTTGATAGTTTCAATCTCAAATCATTCTGTTTTGCTCTTTTTTCTATTTCTTTTTGCTTCTCTTTAATACAAGACAGCAATTTGATTTTTAAATCGTGTTTTCTGAAATAGCTTTCATTCAGGTTTTCTTCAAAGAAAAGCTGGTCGTTAAAAGGGTCAACATTTTTTTTGAATCGGTCCAAAAGAACATAATTTTCATAAGAAATTATTTCTAATTGATACAAAGTATCCATAAGCGCAATTTTGGCGGTGGAAGGAAACTCTCCTTTTTCATAAAATCGCTTGGTAAAGCAGACTGCACAAAGCCCCTCGCCATGGTCAAAATTTTCTATTTCAATAGCGTCATTTTGAAGATAAGCAGGTTTTTTCTTTGTTCCATCTTCTTTGATAACAGGCTTATAAAACAAAGCGTTTCTTTCCCCGCATAAAGAACACTTTCTGTTTCCTTCTTCTTCCAACTGGCTGAACTGTCTTACATTTTTCACACCGCCCAAAATCCGCTCAATGTCTTTATAGTTCTCCTTATATTGACTCTCATCGTGTTCTATGGCTACCCATTGAATTTGCAGAAACGATTCAATTTGCTTATCAAAATTAGCAGGATATTCCCCTTTCATTTCTGCTTTTGATATTTCTATAAATTTATCCTGTACGATTTTTTTAAGATCATCACCCATCTTCTGAATATTTTCCGTATCTACTACTGCAAGGAAACGATTCGGTTTTGATTCGGTATTTTTAGAAGGAAAGATAATCTCAGAATGTTGTGGTAACTCGTTGATTGCAGTCTCTATCAGATGAGAAAGCAGACGGCTTCCCGAATACAAATCCTGCGTTTTCCGTGCCTGAGCAATAAAGGACTGCACAGGGCTGATGGTGAATAAAAACAAGTAGCGGCTCATTTTTTAATTTCTCCTTCCTTATCTTCTGAAAGGCTATACTCTTTTCCTTTATTTTTCAATTTCCCCCAGAATTCATCAAGCAATTTATAGTCCGGTTCTTGCGTTCCAACAGCTTTAATGACCGAGTCTTTCGGTAAAAACTCGCCTTCCAAACGTAACACAAACCAATAATATTGATTTTGATCAACCTTCAAAATCTTAAATATAAGCGGAGAACTTCGGCGTTCAAATACCTGATTATGATCTTTTCCCCTACCTTTAACAGTAATATGCCTATTTCGATGCAAAATAGGCAATCCGAACACAGCCGTATCATAAACTTCCGATTTATGTCCGGTTCTGAATTTCTTAAATATCTGTCCAATTTCATTCAAAGATTCAATCCAAGTTTCTTTATATGTTTGAGCAATGATAAATTTGGAACCGATAAGATTGGAATAGTCCGATATAGACAGAATTTCCTTTCCCTCATTAACGATATTTTTAGCAACTGTAAAGTTTGCTTTCAGCCAGTTGGCGACTTCCTCGGATGTATTTCCTTTCGCTATAAAATCAAGAAGTAATGTTTTTAGCTTATTTGATTTATCTTCAATACTGATAATCCTCAGATTACCGCCGCCCCGTCTCGCCCGGCTTCCAAAGCCTCCGAAATAAACTGAACACCACCATCCGGCGACTGCATGTTTTAAATTTTCCTCTTTATCGAATCGAAATATAAGTTTAAATGGAAAGCCAGTTCTGATATATGCCTTTTCCTGATTCGGCATCATACCGGAATACAAGAGATAAAATATTCCATCACTTTTTGGGCTAGGGCTTTTATAAGATTTTCCCTTTGAAATTTTATCAAGCTCATCCCATAAATTTTCTTTCTTATCCTGTGCAGGAATAACAGCGGGAGTGATTCTTAACGATACACTGCTTCTTCTCGCCTGATTTTCGCCGCTGCCTCCAAAAATTTCTGCTTCCTGTCTTCTCAATTCATCCAAAGCCAAATGTCCGTTCATTGCCCGCCACCAAAACCGCATCGCCCCCTTAATGGAAGGCGCACGTAATTCGCTTTGACGCGGGTCTGCTCCGCCCATGAACATCGGTGTAACAGTTTCCAATTCAAATTCCATAAACGGCAATTCCTTTATCGTTTGAACTTGCGGATAACAGATTTTCATTTTCAGCAGATTAGAATCCGACTCCTTTACCCGACTGCTTATGAAAAAGCAAGTTTTTTTATCAGCCTGAGAAGCTATTTTCGGTTTTTTAAAAGAAATCCGGATCGTTATTTTGGTATAAATTCCGCATCCGGTTAAAATCCTTATGGTGAGTGAAGACCTGCGAGCCTCTGTACGCCTTGCTTTTTTGACTCGCAGGTCTGATTCAGTGTGAGGAACCGGGGCTTCAGTCGAGAGTCAGTTCAAGATTTACGGTCTTTGCCGGTTCAAAGCCGTTTGTGCTGAAGAAGCGGATCAACTGCCAGTCGTTCCAGTTCACCAGAGTATTGATCTTTTCCACACCTGCTTTACGCAGATGACTCACAAATTCCTCCATCAGTTTTTTGCCTGTGCCTTTGCGCTGCCAGTCCGGGTCAATGCCGAGGGTGTCTAATGTTGCAGCGGTTTCCGGGATGCCGTATTCTCCCACAAACAGTTCTCCCATGACAAAACCTACCACTTTCCCGTCTGCCACTGCGACAAGAGAAGTCACTACCCGGCTCTTTTCATCGAGAACACGGGCAAACTTTGTCTCGTAGTATTCCGACCTCAAAGATTTTGAAACTTTTCTGTCAATCTCCACCACTGCATTGAAATCTTCCTGTTGCAAGGGACGAACAGTTATCGTAGCCATAAATGCCTCCTTTTTTTGGTGCTGTTTACTGGGTGCTGGGTGCTAGTTACTGGGTTCCGGGTTCCGGGTGCTTGTTACCAGTAACCAGAACCCAGTCCCCAGCACCCAGTCCCCAGTCCTTACCCCCTGATCAGTCGGGGCAGCATCATCAGATGATGCGGACACAAAGAGCGCGGATGCTGATAAGCCGCGCCCGCAAATGCTGCCATGTATTTCCGGATTTCATTCATCGGCACAACTTCGTCCACAAGACCGTGTTTTGCACAATAAGCGGGTCTTGAATTGTCATGATATTGCTTGGCAAGTTCGTTCATCTTGTCAATAACCGGCTCCAGAGGCTTGCCGGAGTCCTTTTCCTTTACTAAGCGGCGGGAATAGGTTGCCGAAGCCGCTGTTTCGCCGTGCATGACATATATTTCCGAAGTCGGCGTTCCCAGCGTAAAGGTATTGTGACGGTTCGCGGTGGGACCGCCCATGACATAATGAGCGGCAGCGCTTCCTTTTCTCAGAAGAACCAGCATCATGGGGACATCGGTCTGCTGAATGGAATAATTCAGTGACTGCCCCAATCCGAGAAGTTCTGCTTTTTCCGCAATGTCTCCCACGTCAATGCCCGTGGTATCCTGAAACCATATTACCGGAACGCGGTCCCTTCCGCACTGGGTCACGAATTCATTCATTTTTATCAGACCCTGACGGTAGAGTTTTCCGCCTATGCCCTGATAACTCGCGTATTCGGGATAATTCTCCCCGAGCCATCCCTGACGGTTGCCGATACAGCCCACGAGAAATCCGTCAATTTTGCACAGACCCGTATAAATTTCAGGTCCGTAACCGGGACGGAATTCCAGATGCTCGCTGCCGTCAACCAGCCGCGCCAGCACTTCCTCGAAATTATAGATCTGTTTCTGATTAAAAGGAATCAGGCGGTAAAGATCATCTGAAGAAAATCTCGGAGCCTTGGGATCCGCAACCCTGAAGAATTTCGGATTATACCCGGGCATGTCCTTCATATAGTCTTTGATACCGTCCAGCACGCCTTCTTCCGTATCATAGACATACCTGAAAAACCCGGTCTCATCATGGTGAATCTTCACAGACCCCGGAGGCTCTGCTTTGAACTGTCTTGCAGCCGTGATAAGCTGTTCCGCGCCCTCCAGATCGAAAAAGCCCTTTGGCGACATGCCGCTCAGAATACCGCCGCCGCCCACGGCAATATTCGCGTCCTTATGGGCAAACAGGATCGTGGGGCTGATGCTCTGATATCCGCCTCCGGCAGGGTTGGTTCCGTAGATTGCGGCAAGTATCGGAATGCCCATCTGCTCAAGTTCCGCGTGTCTGAAAAAGGTGGTGCCGCCCCCGCGTCGTCCTGCATAGAATTTTTCCTGATCGGTCAGTTTGACGCCGCTGCAATTCACTAACCAGACCAGCGGGATATTCAGGCGTTTTGAAATATCCGTGACCTTCAGGATATTCTCAGCCTGCCCCGGAAGCCAGGCGCCTGCCATTACTTTGTTGTCAAAGCCGATAATCACTGCCCATTTGCCTGCAATTTTGCCAAGCCCGTCAACCACATTTGTGGTTCCTTCTTCATTGTCTTCGGGATTATAGACGGTGTGCAGCGGACACCATGTTCCGGGGTCAACAAGATAGCGAAGACGCTGCCATACCGTCATCTGTCCCCTTGCATTGATTTTCGCTTCGGAAAATCCGGCATTTTTCACCTTTTCGACCTCGGCGCGGACACCTTCTTCCACCTCCCTGATTTTTTTGACATTATCCTCGCTGCTTTTTATCTGCCCCACATTCAGTTCAGTGCCGAATTCCGGCATTTTTTCAAAATACGATCTCATTGTGATTTCACTCCCGTTATTGTTTAAAATCAAGCAGATAAGCACGTCAGTGCGTCTCTGCGTTCTGTAAAAAATACCCTGTAAAAATTCTGACCGGACTGCTGATTTCAGATGCAATATTACAGCAAGGTCTGATCGTCAAGGAATTTCAATAGCCAGATGCTGTACTGTCTGACAATCGCGGATAATTCTCAATAGCCAACCGGTCAGCATTGAAACGTAATCGCAAACGCGGCATTATGCTTTTAAAGGAAATTCAGCAGATCGAAAAGAGTCTCACTCTCGTTCCCACGCAAAGCGTCACTGCCGTTAAGTCAGGCGCGAAATCGGTTCATCCGGAGTGCTGAAATGCCGATCTTATAAGATAGGTTCAGCACTGTGCTAAACCAGTCTTATAAAATCGGCATTTCAGCACTCCTCCTTAACTTAACGGCAGTGATGCAAAGCATGGGAACGAGTACGCTGAACCTTCTCAATCTGCTGAATATCTGTATAATTCTTTATTCATTAAATATCAATCTATTTCTGACGCCCTGCTCTGAAAAAAAACGTACTGTAAAAAAATATTGACATTGTTAAAATCATATATTAAAATAAATAAATTAAGATGTTTTGCTTATCTTTCTTATTTCCGAACCGGAATTCAGGGACTACGGTGTCATGAGTATCGTCAGGCTCTGAAAATCGTTCGCAAAGGCACTGTCGGTATTGTTTAACTTACTCAAAAATATTACAAAGTATGGCATCCGAAAGATCGTAAGCTGATATGGAAGAAATCGGACATCTCAGAAAAAAGTTTTCGGAAGGCGAATATGCTGTCAGCGATCATGCAATTATCGAAGCAAGGAAAGACGGTATCGTACCTGACACAGTGAAAAAGCTGGAAAAGGCTGTGACTGACGGGAAAGTTATAGAAGAATACCCTGATCGTAAAAGGGTTCTCATTTATGCCGAATCAGAAGAGGACGGAATGCCGGTTCATGTTGTCGTTGACTACTCTTTTCCGGAAGAACCGGTTATTGTTACGGCTTACATACCTGACAGCAGTTACTGGATAAAATTTCAGATCAGAAAGAAATGACGGACTGAGAATATTATGATCCCATTAAAAAGAAGAAACTGCCCGGAATGCGGCGGGAAAATGATTCCCCGGCTCATAAATCTGCTTTACAAAAAGGAGAACTGTGAAATACAGGCTGAAGTCATAGGCATTCCTGCCAATGTGTGTACAAAGTGTTTCTACAGAATTATCCCGGGAAAAATAGCAAAATATATTGATTCTCTGGTTGATCCGATATTTGAGGCCGAAACCGCTCAGAAAGAAAAAATACTGCCATCACCTCATATCGGTATTCAGTTCCCGCCGGCTGAAGGAGAATCGTATTATTATGAAATATGAACCCTGCTTTGTGAAACAACCTTGAGATATCTGACCTTGCAGAGACGGCGGGTTTCACCCGTCAGAACGGATTCAATATGCCGCATCAACTTGAAATCACATTGAAACCGGAGCTTTTCGACGCGGAAGGCGAACATATCCGCCAAAAGGCTCTGAATTATTTCAATATCAGACTCGATCAGGTTCGTACTGTCCATATTGTCACCATTGACGCGAACCTTTCAGCAGAGCAGTTGGAAAAAATCCGCACAGAAATCTTCACCAATCCTGTGACGCAGATTTCTTCTTTTTCTCCTCTTCCTGTGGAATTCGACCAGACCATACGGGTAGGATACCGCCCCGGGGTCAGAGACAATCCGGGAAGCACTGCTGCGGAAGCTGCCGAAGATATGCTGGGGATAAAATTCGGTCCCGGAGAGGCGATTTATACGGCAAAACGCTATTGCCTGAAGGGTAAAAACCCGAGCGTGCAGGATGCCGATATTATCGCCGGTCAACTCTTGGCAAATGATATTATCCAGCAATGGAAAATTATCGGAAAAAAAGACTGGAATCCCGAAGTCGGCACAGGTATGATCATTCCCAAAGTCATTCTGGATCACAGCCCCACGGTTACGGCTGTTCCGGTTGACAGCGATACTACGCTCCGTCAAATAAGCGATGAACGCAATCTCGCGCTGAATCCCAATGATATTCCCACAATCAGAGCCTATTTTTCAGACAAAAGCGTTCAGGCAGAGCGTGCGTGCGTGGGACTTTCAGAACCTACGGACATTGAACTCGAATATATTTCCCAAGCCAGAAGCGATCATTGCAATCATAATACTTTCCGGGGATTGTTCCGTTACCGCGAAGGATCCGATTCTACTGTCGAATTTGTTGACAATCTGTTCGAAACCTGCATCGAGGCTCCGACTCTTGAATTGAAAGAAAAAAAGAACTGGGTGATTTCGGTGCTTTGGGACAATGCCGGCGCGGGACGGTTTGACGAAAATCATTATTATGTCATTACCGGCGAAACTCATAATTCTCCGTCAAATATGGAAGCTTACGGCGGAGCGATTACCGGCATTGTAGGCGTTTACCGTGATCCTATGGGTACGGGCAAAGGCTCGAAGTTAGTCATGGGCAGTTACGGTTTCTGTGTGGGACATCGGGATTACAAAGGCGAGCTGAAACCGAGACTTCATCCACGGCGGCTTTTGGACGGAGTGATCGAAGGAGTACGGGACGGCGGCAATAAAAGCGGCATTCCCACTGCCTTCGGGCAGGTTTTGTTTCATCACGGATACATGGGAAAATGTCTCGTATTTGTCACCGCAGTAGGCATTATGCCCGCACAAATAAGGGGCAAACCCGCTGAACAGAAAACTGCTTCTGCCGGAGATCTGCTCATTATGTGCGGCGGACGTGTAGGCAAAGACGGCATTCACGGCGTGACTGCCGCTTCCGAATCTTTTTCCGAGCATACGCCCGCGGGTCATGTTCAGATCGGCGATCCTTATACTCAGAAAAAAATGCACGATTTTCTGATAGAAGCCAGAGATGAAGGCTTGATTCATTTCATCACAGATAACGGAGGCGGCGGTCTGTCTTCTTCGGTGGGAGAATCGGCGCGGTTTAGTAACGGATGTGAAATTCAATTGGAAAAAGTGCCGCTGAAATATGAAGGACTGGATCAGTGGGAAATATGGATTTCCGAATCACAGGAGCGAATGACTCTTGCAGTAAAGCCGGAACATCATGACCGCTTTATGATGCTTTCCCGGAAACATGCGGTGGAAAGCACGGTAATCGGAACTTATACCGATTCGGGCAAGCTTCATATTACTTACGAAAACAAAACCTGTGCATACATCCGTCTCGATTTGCTGAAATCCGGATTTCCTCAGTGGGAATTCGATGCAGAATGGCTGAGTCCTCAAACCCGTGGTCTGTATGAACCGGTATTCAAAGAACCGAAGGATTACGGTAAATTACTGACCGATATGCTCTCCCGGCCCAATATCTGTTCCAAAGAATGGATTACCCGGCAATATGATCACGAAGTTCAGGGAACCAGCGTTATCAAGCCCCTTGTGGGTGCAGAGCGGGATATGAACAGCGACGCGGCGGTGATCCGTCCGGTGCTGAATTCCGAAAAAGGATTGGTCTTTTCTCAGGCTTTGATTCCCGCATATTCGGCAATTGACGCATACAATATGACCGCGTGTACTATTGACGAAGCCGTGCGCCGCCTTATAGCCGTAGGCGGAGATCGGGAACATATCGGAGGCGTGGATAATTTCTGCTGGCCCGATATCCAATACGATCCCGAAAGCAATCCTGACGGCAAATTCAAGGCTGCACAATTGGTGCGGTCTTGCCGGGCAATGCGGGAAATCTGTCTGAAATACGGCATTCCTCTGCTTTCGGGCAAGGACAGCATGTATGTCGAAGGCTATCTTACCGGTCCTTACGGAGAAAGCCGCAAGGTTTCGGCATTGGAAACACTTCAGTTTTCTGCTATCGGCGTAGCAGAAGATGTGACAAAATGTGTAACTATGGACTGCAAAATTCCGGGCGATCCGGTGTATGTGCTGGGAATGACCCGCAACGAACTGGGCGCATCCGAATATTATGAGCATTTCGGATATACAGGGCTGAATGTCCCGAAGGTTTTTCCGGATGAGTTCATATTGCTTTACAAGGCATTGTGCCGGGCAGTAAAAGAAGAAATAGTCGCGTCTGTCCACGGCATTTACCGGGGAGGACTCGGCATTCATCTGGCAATGGTCGCAATGGGCGGCAATCTGGGCATGGACATAGCTTTGGGCAATTGCGCTGCCGAGCAGATCGGACGGAATGATACTATGCTGTTTTCGGAATCCGCAGGCCGCTTTATTGTTACTGTTGATCCGGCAAACCGAGAGACATTTGAAAAGATTTTTGAAGGAATGCCGGTGAGCTGTGTGGGGCAGGTCAGCGAGAAAAAGAATCTGATTGTCAGGGGTATTGACGGCATAACGATTCTCGATGTTCCGGTACAGAAACTTAAAGCCGCATGGAAAAAGCCTTTCGGGGATTTGATATAGAATCACTTGCCATTTTGTCGTTTGGACAGTAGAGACGCACGTCCGTGCGTCTCTATAGACTTCCAGAAATTGAATTTCACTGCGTCATCGGTCGGAGATATACGAAAAGTATGATATCCTCCCTGCTTCCCTGTGAAATTCAATTTCTGAAAATCTATATTCTCGCCACTCTGACCGTTTTCTTTATCAGTTATTCATAATAATGTAGGAAAAAATGAAAAATTCAGATAAATTACCCGAAATTATACAAGGCGGAATGGGCATCGGAGTTTCCGGATGGCGTCTTGCCAAAGCAGTCTCGATGCAAGGACAGATGGGCGTTGTGTCAGGCACTGCAATTGACTCTGTGATCGTCAGACGCCTTCAGTCAGGAGATTCCGACGGGAGCATACGCAGGGCATTGTCACACTTTCCCTGGGCAGACATGGCTCAACGTATTTCAGAGGAATATCTCATACCGGGAGGAAAATCGCCTGAAAAACCTTTCAAGCCCACGCCTGCCCATACATTGCAGATGAAACGCTCTTCCTGCGAACTGCTGATTGTCTCAAACTTTGTCGAAGTTTTTTTAGCCAAAGAAGGGCATAAGGGTCTGACAGGCATCAATTATCTGGAGAAGATACAGCTTCCGACTCTGCCCTCATTGTTCGGAGCAATGCTTGCCGGAGTGGATTTCGTACTGATGGGAGGCGGCATTCCGCTGTCAATTCCGGGGGTTCTGGACGGAGTTTCACAACTGGATACTGTCGAGCTTAAAATCCACGTTGAAGACAATCCCGGGCACCGCAGTTATTCGCATGTCTTTGATCCTAAAGACTTTTGTACGGGAACTCTGCCGAAACTGACCCGTCCGAAATTTCTTGCGATTATCTCTTCTGATATTGCAGCCAAAACACTGGTAAGAAGAAGTACGGGTTTTGTTGACGGATTTGTTGTCGAAGATCATACTGCCGGCGGACACAACGCGCCTCCGAGAAGAACAGACCGGACAGAAACGCCGTCTCTGCCGCAATTCGGTCAGAAAGACATTCCCGATATTGGAAAGATCAGAGAACTGGGGCGCCCCTTCTGGCTTGCCGGGGGCTGTGCGTCTCCGGAAAAACTGAAACATGCTCTTGACTCAGGAGCAGACGGCATACAGGTCGGCACTGCGTTTGCGCTTTGCAATGAATCCTCCATGCTGCCTGAGATAAAACAGGAAGTGCTTCGTCAGTGTATGAGCGGCAAAATCAAGGTTCTTACGGATTTTCAGGCATCGCCCACCGGCTATCCTTTTAAAGTGATTTCTCTGAAAAATACGGTAACAGACAGAAATTGCAGAGAAAGAAAACGATGCTGCGATCTCGGCTATCTGAAGCAGCTTTACTGCAAGAGTGAATCGGAAATCGGGTACCGCTGTCCCGGCGAACCTGTAAAAATCTGGCTTATGAAAGGCGGTTCCGAAGATAAAACCGTGGGAAAGCACTGTCTTTGCAACGGATTGCTGGCTACTGTCGGACTGGGGCAGGTACGTGAAAACGGTTCCGAACCGCCGGTTGTGACTTCAGGCGAGGATTTTTCTTTTGCAACGCATCTGGTCAGAAATCCGGATGATCTTAACTACAGTGCAAAAGATGTGATTGATTACATAAAAAGTTAAATGTTCATTCCCAAGCCCCGGTTTGAGAACAAGGAAATATCCGGAGTGCATTTTATTCTTTCCATCGTTATAATCTGCGCTTTCCGAATTTTCTGTAAAACGCCAAAAACTTAAAACAGACGCAGACCGTTTCTCCGCAAAAAAACGGCTTGCAAAGCCGTTTTACAGAAGCGCAGATTATGCCGGTAGGCAGTATATATCTGCTTCAATTTCTGAAAATCTATAGTTTCCGCAAAGATTTCCGAAGTCTTCAGGACTTCGGAAATCTGTCCTGAAATGTCTCTTTATCAATTTTATCATAAACTTCAGATAGTTCCAACTTGCAGTCAATCGCTTTGTTCTCGTTACGAAGCCCCAGCTTCGTAACGGCTTCATCTGTCTCTGCAAAAACCCGGTCCTGATTTTCTTTTTTGAAATATCTTTCAATCTTTCTGATATGTTGTGAAATCATCACATATTCTTTTAATGAACGGAGCTTTCTGTAATGGGAAAATTTCACACCTCTGTCATATCCCTCGGTCGAATCTGAAAGAACCTCAATAATAACATCCGGGTTCAGCAGTGTATTCTGTTTTCTGTCGCAGAAATTCTCTTTTCCGCAGACCACCATGACATCAGAGGTCAGACAGGCATTTTTGCCTGTTCATGATAAAGGTCAGACAGAAATGTCTGACCCACCGAATCTTATAAATCATAATGGTCGGTCGCTTATCAGCCCCAAAGAACGAATCTCTTTCAGAAGCCTTGCTTTTTCAATCGGCTTGACAATATAAGATGTCGCACCTTCTTTATAAATCCTGATGACGGTTTTGGGATCATCGAGAGCTGTGACCATAATAACTTTGACTTCTTCTGATCCTTTGACGCCGAGTTCTCTCTCCATGGAGCGGATTTGCTTGAGGGCTTCGTATCCGTCCACATTCGGCATCATAATATCAAGGCATATCAAGGCGTAGGGATATTTTTCCTGACATGCTAATCTGAAAGCCTGAACCGCTTCATTGCCGTCCACCACAATATCACAGTCCCCGTAAGGCGAAAGGATATCTTTTAACAGTCGCCGGGCAGTGAAGTCATCTTCGACAATCAATATTCTCATCATAATATTCCCTCTTCTAAGTGAGAAGTGAGAAATGAGAAATTTTTACTTCTCACTCCTCACTTCTCATTTCTCACTCAATTTATTCTGTCCATGAGCGATTTTAACTGATCGCACTCATGTTTTATCCGTTCAAGAACTGCACCGGATTTCTCAATATCTCCTTTTCTGACCGCGAGTTTGAGCCGAAAAGATTCATCTGCGATTTTATACGCGCCTATTTCGGAAGCAGTCCGGTTCAGCATATCTGCATATTTCTCTGTCATGGCTTCATCGCCGGATGAAACTGCTTCTTCGAGTTGCCGGAACCCGGACAATGCTTTTTCAAGGAACAAAATGATGTCTCTTTTGAAATCCGTCCTCTTTTTTTCTGCCGGTTCCTCGTTCCCACGTTGCAACGCGGGAACGAGAAATTTTCCGATCATTTTCAGAAGGTCTGCCCGTGCGGTCGGTTTGGGAAGAAAATCATCCATGCCCGCTGCCAGACAATGCTCCCGGTCATTCTTGAATGCTTTGGCAGTCAGTGCAATGATGGGGATGGGGTGAGGGGTCAGGGGTGATGGGTGAGAGGAAACCTCTGACCCCCTGATAATTTTTGCGGTTTCGATACCGTCCATTTCCGGCATCCGGATATCCATTAAGATGAGATCAATTTTTATACATTCCAGCACTGCCAGCACGGCTTTGCCGTCTGCAACCGCGAGGGTCCGATATCCGGAAAAACTCAGAATATCTCTCACCATCTTCTGATTGACCGCATCATCTTCAGCCACCAGTATTCGGATATGATTTCCGGCTTTCTGCGGAATTGCAAAAATTTCATTTTTGCACTCCGGCGCAGATTTTTGCAAATCCGAATGTTCTCTTTCCTTGAAATCCTGTGTCAGATCAAAGGGAATCCTGAAGCAGAATATGCTCCCCTGACCGGAGCGGCTTTCCACGTGAATACTGCCGCCCATAAGTTCCACAAGCTGCTTGGAAATGCTCAACCCCAGTCCTACACCGCCGTAGTTCCGGCGGATGGAGCCGTCCGCTTGATAGAAGGGATCGAAAACAGAGGAAATTTTGTCGTCAGGAATTCCGATGCCGGTGTCTTTTACGGAAAATTCAAGGGTGATCCGGCTGACATCGGCATCTGAAACCGGAGGGAGACGGCGGGTTTCACTCATTCTGCGGATTCGGACAGAGACTTGTCCCTCATGAGTAAATTTGACAGCATTTCTCACAATATTGACCAAAACCTGACGCAGGCGGTCCGGATCGCCTGTGAGAAATTCGGGAACATCCGGTGAAATATCAGAGTGCAGCGTCAGTCCTTTTTCTGTTGCTTTGAGTATCAGCGGCGCAAGCGCGGATTCAATGACCGAAGCAAGTCTGAATCCCGAAAAATTCAACTCCATTTTGCCGGATTCGATTCTGGATAAATCAAGAATCTCGTTCAGAAGATGCAGCAAAGAAGATGCCGAGGATTTTGCCAGACTGAGATATTCCATGTCCTGCCCTGCCGACGCTGTATCTGTCAGCAGATCGAGCATTCCCATGACGCCGTTCATCGGAGTGCGGATTTCATGACTCATATTGGCTAAAAATTCGCTCTTGGCTCGATTCGCGGATTCAGCCTGTTCTCTGGCGCGGATCAGTTCGGCTTCGGACCGGTTCCGCTGAATGGCGACCGCATACAGCGCAGCCAGACGCTCAACGACTGCAATGTCCTGCTCTGTATAATCCCGCTCCGAATCGGCAAGGGCAATCTGCCCCAGCAATGTCTGCTCGATCCGGGCAGGCGCGGATAAAAACCGCTGAATTGCGATATGACCTTCCGGCAAGCCCGAAGAACGGGGATCACTCTCAGGACTGTTAGTCATCAGCGAAGTCTGATTGCTCAGTACCCATCCCCATAAACCATCAAACTTTTTAAATATCCTGTCTTTGTCTGTCATACGGCAGCTATCCCA
>DYRK01000141.1 GCA_020718785.1 Desulfatirhabdium butyrativorans
TTTACTAATTATCTGAATTTATTATTAATAAATCTTAGCTTAACACGTATGGCCATTGCCCCCTGTTTTGAGCGATTGCGTACATCGGCTTACTTCAATAAATCTGTTTCGGGGATATTGTGTTGTTTTGCGGGATTGCTTATCACTGTTACAGGACAGTTTGCATCAGGTGTTCAGTGGAATATTCCCGGAATCATAATTTTTTGTGCTTCATTTGTTGCATTGCTTTTAAAAGCAGATATTTTATGGGTAGTTCTGATAGGAGCGACTCTTTCAATTTTTTTATGAGCTTAGGTTCTGTTGACATTTAACGCAACCAGATCAGCACAGTCCGCGGTTTGCCACTGTCAAGCAGGATGGGCAAAAGATTTTGCCCACCCTGCTAATATTCACTCCTCACAGCTTTTTTGTCTCAGAAGATGATCTGCAAGGCAGAGACAGACCATTGCCTCGCAGACCACGTTGATTCTCGGTATTGCCGAAATATCATGACGCCCTTTTACCGAAATGATTCTCGGATTCCCTGCTCTGTCAATGGTCTGCTGTTCTACGGAGACAGAGGGAATCGGCTTGACAGCCGCCCGCGCAACAATCTCATCTCCGTTGGAAATACCGGCAAGAATCCCGCCGGCATGGTTGCTCAGAAAGCCCTCCGGAGTAATGGGATCATTGTTTTGAGAGCCGAGCATTCGGGCTGCCCCGAATCCTGCGCCGATTTCCACACCTTTGACTGCACCGATGCTCATCAGGGCTTTTGCCAATTCGGCATCTAATTTGTCAAACACCGGGTCTCCCAGTCCTGCCGGAACACCGCGGGCTGTGATTTCCACAATTCCCCCCAGCGAATCCCCCTGATTTTTCACGGCTATTACCCGTTTTTCCATTTCCCGGGCAGCTTCGGCGTCCGGACAGCAGAAGGGGTTTTTATCTCTCATATCCAAGTCGCGCTTTTCAGCTCTGATTCCGCCGAGTTCAAGGGTATATGAAAAAACGCTGATATGTTCTCTGTCCAAAAGGAGCTTTGCCACCGCGCCGGCAGCCACACGTGCCGCAGTCTCGCGTGCCGAAGCCCTGCCGCCGCCGCGCCAGTCCCTGAACCCGTATTTGGCATCGTAGGCAATATCGCCGTGTCCGGGACGGTAGAGATCGCTGTAGGGACTGTAAGCCTCGGATTTGGCATCTTTGTTATGCAGCATGATCATAATGGGCGTGCCGGTGGTTCTGCCTTCGAAAACTCCGGACATGATTACGGCGGTATCCGGCTCTTTCCGATTTGTGCTTGCCGGGGAACCGCCCGGCTTTCTGCGGTCCATCATGGGCTGAATAAGGGATTCGTCAATGGGGATTCCCGGAGGACAGCCGTCAATGACAACGCCGACTCCTTTTCCGTGCGATTCTCCCCATGTTGTTATTTTAAACAGTTTTCCGAAAGTGCTTCCCGGCATGGTGTTTCCTTATCTATTTTAATTAATTTGAAAAGTCTCATTATCATCTCATCCGGCGTGAAATTCCCTGAAAAATTTCTCAGGCTGAAATCCTTGCCTGCAAGATAAACCGCATCCGCGCCGTAATGGACGGCAATTTCGAGTTTCTCAAAATTGCCTGCCGGCGCAAGGAGTTCCGCTTTTGGGTTGGCTGAAAACATTTGTGAAAACTCTCTCCACGGACTTATTTATAATTATCTGATATATTTTGAATATATTTTGAATCACGGAGAATCCCGGATACCATAATCTGCAACTGTAACATTTTCTGATAAAAACATAAAGGACTTTTCAGCTTTTCGAACACAGACCGAAATGTTGCATTTTTTTGCGCGGACTTTTTATAAATTATATTATAAAAATAAATAGGATATGCCATAAATATTTTTTTGAAAATTTTTGAAAAAACAATATAACATATTGAAATGATTTTTTTTTTTATCTATTTGTTTTTATTTTAAAAAAATGCTTGACATTCTATTTTTGCGGTGATAAAAAACAAATATTTATTTGGGCAGTAAAAGATAGAGCATTCAATCTTAGGCTTCACCAAGTGATCAATATATTTTTTTCGAAAATGTTAAATAAGGGAGGTATAATAAAATGATTTTTATGAAGAAATCAATTTTGGCAATAGCGGTATGCTGTTGTTTCTTAACGATAGGCTATGATTTCGCATCAGGGAATACCTATCACAGCGCGGATTACAACCCGCGGGATTATAACATCAGCATTTCCGAACTTCTCCGCGTTATTCAATTCCACAATACCGGCGATTTTCATTGCGATTCGAATGAAGCCGACGGCTATGCTGTCGGTCCCGGAGATAATGCCTGTTCCCCTCATGATTCCGATTATAACCCGCAAGATTGGAAAATCACTCTGAATGAACTTTTACGTCTGATTCAATTTTACAATTTCAGAGGATATCATATTGACGCGGCGGCAAAAGACGGTTTCGCTCCCAGACCGGGAGATGGGACACCGGATCCGGACATCAGTATCATTTATCCGTCAAACGGAGCATTTATAGATACTCATACACCTACCATCCAAATAAGTTTCGGAAGCGGGTCCGATGTTGGAAGTTTTAATGTGGAGATAAATGAGGAAAACCTGACTTCGTTATTCGCAGTAACATCGGAAGGAGCAAATTATGCGGTTGATACCTATATCCTTCCGGTGGGCGAGAATACAATCACCGCGAGTATAAATGATGCCGCCGGAAATTATACCTCTGACACTTCGAAATTCAGAGTGGGCGGAAGCGATATCCTTAAAGCTGTTCCTGGATCGGATGCGATTTCCGGTCCGGCACCTCTAACTGTCCGCTTTGTTCCAGCGGGCGGGGAAAATTTGGGTACCATTCATTTTTATCGCTGGGATTTTGACGGCGACGGCAAGGTGGATCAGGAAGATGTTATTGCCCAGGATTATTACCATATTTACAAAAATCCGGGAACATATCAGGCGACATTGGAAGTGGAAAATGCGAAAGGTGAGAAGGACAAATCAGGTATCACCATTACTGTGAGGGCAGGACAGTCCCAAACGCCGGATGTTGCCGCCTATCTCACGTCAATTGAAAAAGATACAGTGGGCTATCTTGCCGATGCAAAGGGAAATGTCAGTTTATCCGGAACTAATATCAATACTAAGGTCTCCGAGAATACAAATGTCACGCTTTCTATTAAAGATGTTGAGGGAAAAACTGTCAGAACGATTGTGAAGAATGTTCCCCGAAACCCCAAGGATTATCAAGATTACTGGGATTGCAAGGATGACAGCGGTTTTGTGGTAAATGACGGGGTTTATTACGCTATTCTGCAATATACCGTTAATGGCGAAGTAAAAAATTATGATTTGACTAACTCGACAGGTGGTAAAAGAGATATTCTTACGAGAGATTCAATCAAGTCAAACTTCGCTCCTTATAAAGATGATCTTTTGCCTATAACATTTAATTTGGCAAAAGCAAGTGAGGTTACAATCTTTTTCGGACCAACTGGCAGCGGTTCTGCTGAATTGAGGATAAGAACGATACTGAACAGAAAAACTTTTCCCGCCGGAAGCCATACAATTTACTGGGATGGCTTGGATGATCAGGGTCATATTGCTCATCCGCCTCTGGGAGAGTTGATGGTTTTGGGAACGTACAGATATGAATTACCTGACAATGCCATCTATGTGACCGGAGGACGTCCGGTTATATCCGATATGTCCAGTGAGCCGAACTATTTTAATCCTTTGAGCAATACCTGTCTTGACCATGGAGATTCTGTTGATGTGACTTACACAGTATCAGAAAATGTGAATGCGGCAGAGTTGAGGATTATTGATGTACTTACAGGTCAGAATGTTCGGATTGTAAGAGTTTCCAATGTTGCCTCGGGTAAAAATCACATATTTTGGGATGGCCGTTCCGAGAATGGAAAATATGTGAAAGCGGGTGATTACCAACTGGCGTTGCTCGCTACCGATATGGAAGGTAATACATCATTATTATCTGCTGTGAATTTGGTGCGGATATTTCGGTAAAACGGTTTTTGTATCATGGATAAGAACATTTAAAAAAAACGGAGGAAAATTAAAATGTTGAAAAAAGATACGCTCAAATGTATAAAATTTTTTGTCCTCTTGGCTGGTATTGCCTTTGTAATAGATGGTTATGTGGTTCCGCAACAGATTATTGCTTATGATCAGCAATGGGATCAGGGACATGATGGAACAGAACCGGATGATCCTCCGGATGATGACGATAAGTGTAAAGACCCTGAATGTAATGATTGCGACGCGTCGGGATCACCGGTGATTTTTATAGACGGAAGCTATCATACTCAGTTTACGGATATAAACATAGCCGGAATCCAGGAAATCAAGTTGACAAGGTATTATAGAAGTAAACATAGTTTTCGCACAGGATATTTTGGTTACGGCTGGAGTATTGCCTATGAAATGCGACTTCAGCAGGTAGAAGCTGAACAGAAATATATTGCTGTACTTATGCCCAACGGGCAGGTGTTCAAATTTCTTGAAAAGGACGACGGAACTTATGAAACGCCTGTCGGTACGACCATGATGTTATCAAAAAGAGCCTCGGGACAGTTTGAGTTGGCGGAAAATAACGGAGACGCACACATATTTGATGAGGCCGGACGTTTAACAACGATCATTGATAAAAATGCAAACAAGGTAAATATAACCTATTCAGACGGATGTATCTCTGCCGTTTCAGCAGAGGATGGGCGCGGCCTGACATTCACTAAAGGGGTTAACGGGAAAATTGCCAGTATTACTGACCATACAGGACGGAGTCTCCAATATTCGTATGATGAAAATGGAAATCTGACTGGTTTTACCAACTCTAAAGGTAATATTCAAAGGTTTGTCTATCAGGATCATCAGATAGTCTCTGTCTCGGATTTTAAGGGAAATGTTATAATAAGTGTGAAATATGACGATGATGGCAAGGTCGTCTCATTGACAGAAAGAGGAATGACATACAGCTATGAATATCCTGGGAAAAATGTGGTACGAAGAACAGACATTGACGGTACATGGGAGTTCATTTATAATGATGCCGGACTGGTTATTTCCGTCAAGGACCCCGGTGGAAATACAACAGACAAGGAATTTGACGAGAATGGTAATCTGAAATCGGAGACAGACGGTCGGGGAAATACTACCGCTTATACCTATGATGATCTGGGGAATGTTTTAACGATTACCGATCCGTTGGGAAAGATAACAAAGTTTACCTATTATCAGGGAACCAAGTTGGTTGAGACAGAGACCGATGCTGAAGGAATTGTTACCAAATATGAATATGACAGGCATGGCAATATAATCAAAATATACCATGCGCTCGGCTTACCCGGACAAACGGTTGTTGAGAGAGTTTATGATGACAAAGGGAATCTGCTCAGTTTAACAGATGCAAATGGAAATGTCAGCAGTTTTACCTATGATAATGCCGGCAGAGTGATTCAAGAAGCAAAAGCCGGGATGACAGTTTCTTATGAATATGATCAGTCGGGTAATCTGACAAAGACAACATATCCCTGGGGAGGGACGAAAGAGATAACTTATGACGATCAAGGTCGTAAGTTGACGGATAAAGATCCGGAAGGAAATATTGTTTCTTACACTTACGATGAAAATGGCAATCTGAAAACCTATTCGGATGGTCGGGGAAATGTTACGACCAACGAATACGATGAATACGGCAGACTGACAAAGGTAACTGACCCTGCCGGAAATGCCAGAGAATTCACGCTGGATGAAAAAGGGAGACCTGTATCTGTAAAGAATTGTAACGGCGTTGTCCAGACAGTCACCTATAATTATCAGGGGGCAGCAACCGAAATTGTTACAGGTTCGATTACACAGAAGTTTGAATATGATGCAAATGGTAATCGTACCGCCCATAGTGATGCTGAGGGAAACACAACTGTTTCCGGGTATGATGAATTAAACAGACTGTCAAAAATAAAAAGCCCCTTGGATACAGAAGCATCTTATCAATATGATAAGAACGGAAAACTCATTTCTGTAGATTTTGCCGGTCCGGGTATTGGAATTAAAAAAACGTATGATGCACATGGACATGAGCTGAGTGTCAGTGATTCATTGGGAACCGTCGGAACAACAAAAGAATATGACGCAAATGGGAATGTCCTGAAGGAAACTGACGCAAAGGGCAATGCAATTGTTTGTGAATATGACGCTTTTAACCGAATCACAAAGAAAACCTTTATGGACGGCACATGGCAGACCTACCGTTATAATAATAAAGGAGTCGTTGATCAGATTGACTCGTCCAACGGCGCAATAACAACTTTTGTTCATGATAAAAATGGAAGAATTATTTCCTCAACTGATATGAGAGGCACTTACAGCGTAACTTATGACACGGCAGGCAATGTTGCAACCCGAACAGACCCGAACGGTAACACAACAAGATATGAATACGACGGATTGGATCGTGTTAAAAAGGAAACTTATCCTGACGGCAGTACAAAAGAATACACCTATTGGGGTGAGGGTGAGTTGAAATCGGTCAAAGATCGGAATGGCGATACAATTCTGTATGAATATAACGAGTTAGGGTTGCTGACAAAAAGAGATTTTCCCGGAGACAATGATGATGTTTTCACATACAGCGGCAGAGGGCTGCTTTTAACCGCTGTCAATCAAAACGCATCAATATCTTATAGTTATGATAAAGAAGGCAGATTGCTTCGGGAAACACTAAACGGACAGACCGTATCCTATTCTTATGATCTGGATAAGAAACAGACACGGATCACCTATCCCGGGGGACAGACTGTAACGCAATCGTATGATGTCAGAGGACGACTTCAGAGACTTGCTTCGCCTGGCGGAGACATTGCTTCTTTTGTTTATAATGCGAATGATGCGTTGAGTCAGACCTCTTATAAAAACGGAGCAGAGATTTCCTATATCCATGCGAACACAAAGCCGAGCCGTATCATCCATAAAATCGGACAAAATACGCCTTTTCTGGAATATAATCTGACCTACAAAGACGGACAGATTGAAAAGGAAAGCAGAGCCGATAATACTTCCAGAGATAAACGCTATACCTATGATGTTATGGGAAGGCTTACTCAGACAGCGCAGGGAGTTTCACAAACCGAAACGGATAGTTACACGCTTGACGGCTTGGGAAACTGGCTTGACCGGGATGGTGAAAAAAGGACGGTAAACAGTCTGAATCAGTATGCTACGGTCAACGGAACTGTCTTTAAATATGATAGAAACGCTAATCTTCTTGAAGACAGCCGGAACCAGTATGAATACGATTACATGAATCGGATAATCAAAATTACGAGAAAATCCGATGGAAAGGTGATTGAATACAAATATGACGCAAAGGGCAGAAGGATTTCCAGAACCAGCGGCGGTATAACCACGAACTATTTTTATGACCAGATGGTTCGGGTCATCGAGGAACAGGAAAAAAATGTAACAACAGCTACATATATCGTCGGTGACAGACCGGATATTTATGCGATGGATAGGAATGGAAAAACGTATTACTATCATCAGGATATTCGGGGAAGCGTAATTAAGATTACAGATGCTTCCGGCAATGTGGCAGAAGAATATGAATATGACGCGTATGGTAACATGACGATATATGATGCTGCGGGGAATGCTGTTGAATCTTCAGCAATTGCTAATCCGTATGGTTTTGCAAGTTCCATATTTGACCCTGATGCGGAATTGTATTATATGCTGAACAGATATTATGATCCGTATTTGGGACGGTTTGTGAGTGCTGATCCTCAGGGGTACACTGATGGAGGCAATCTTTACGAATACGCGAAATCAGAGCCGGTTAGCCATATTGACTGGGAAGGACTTTCTGCTGAGGAGTGTCTTAAAACACAAGATATACAATGGTCAGCAGATGTTAAACTTTTCAGTCTATTAAGTAAGATTAAACTTGGCGGCATAAATGTAAAAAGTGCAGGAGCAGGTGTTGCCATATCACTTTCAGCATGTAATAAAGAATGTTGTAAAGATGGTCAACAAATTCGTAGTTCTGAATATATGAAGGCATCTCTTGAGGCTGATTACACTGTTTCAGGGACATCGGCAATTCCGGGCTGGGGAATTGATATCCCGAAATTAGGAGCTATAGGTGTTTTTGCTACTTTAAATATTTATATTAAAGGCTCTGGGAGCTATGAACAAGAAGTAGATAGTAATTGTAAAATAAAAGGTAAAGGTAAATTATGTGCGACGATAGGTGGAGGAATTGGAATACAAGGAGGTGCCGAAGTTGAAAACTTTGCAAAGGCTTGGCTAAAAGGTTCTATTGGTTCCAGTGGGCAAGCTTGTTTTGTTTTTCCTGAAAAAGAATGGGAATTTAACATATGTTTAATTTCAGGAGTAAGTATAGAATTGAGTGTTTCAATTGATTGGTGGATATTTGATGATTACAGTAACTCCTTTAATGTTCTTAGCGGTAATGTGTGTTACGGAACAAAAGGTTGGAGTGGAGGATATCAATTCCTTAACTTGGAATATAGCTATTAATTGGGGTAATGGTGAATGAGATTCGGTGGGGATTGAATGAGATTCATCACATCCTGAATTAGTTTAGAAAGATGTATTTTATGTCGTTCAGCACAAGCTACAATGGAAAATGCGGGAGCATAGTAGCAGACGCAAACAGTTTATCGTTCAGATTTAGGTATGTTCCGGCACAAAAATTGCACAAACAAATTTCGTGGGACGGAACCGCCCACTTTTTTTCTGATACGCTTTAAACGCAAAAATCATGCCGGGATAAACGGAAAATTTGACTACTAACAGAAATAAGGAAGGATGAGCAGATGAGAAACTTCTTTAATATAAAAAGATGGCTTACAGTCATACAGTTTATCGGAATCATAAGCATAGCTGTTTTCTGGTCTCTGCCTTGCTTTGCAGAAATATCAGCAGATTCGTACTGCCAGCTCGCCATCAAGAAACTGCGCCAGGAAATCTTCAATCTCCAGGAATTGATTAAGATTGAAGAATACGGCGGTGATGAAGATTCAAAGCGGGCCGAATTTGACCAGTTTGCTGACGCGCTTTTTTCTTTGTTCAACACAACCGCCAAAGAGTATGTGATGTATATGGGCAAAAACGGGCAGGCAGTGAAAGCCTATCTGAAAGCTAATCCGGACATTCGGCAGGAAATAGATGAACTGGCAGCCCGGCGCAATGCGCTTCTGGATGAGTATGAATTTCTGAAAAACCCGAATTGAATTTTAAAAACGCAGGCATTATGTGCGTTTCAACCTGAAATTCTACGACACAGGGAATTTTCTCACAGAGATTTCGGATGATCAGACGGTCGGGACAAATGAGAATTATAATCACCTTGCTTTTTTTCTTGGTATGCATACCGGACGCTTACGGAGACATTGCCTTTGTCGCCAACACAGACGGCAACTGGGATATTTTTTCCGCAAATGACGACGGTAAAAATCCGGTTCGGCTTACCGCCACGCCTTATGATGAAAAGACTCCCTGCTGGTCTTCAGACCGAAAAAATATTGTTTACGCCACAAGCGACGGGCATCTGAACATCCTAAACACCTTCTCCGGGAAAACACATCAGATCGCTGCGAATCAGAACAGTACCCCCAGTATCACTCCTGCTTTTTCCCCTGACGATAGAGAAATCGCTTATGCGTGGTTCATACCGGGAAAAAGGGATGATACCGAATTGATGATATTTAATCGGGAAACAAATACTGTCCGGAAACTTCTTGACCAGCCCTCAGTGCAGACCAATCCGGCATGGTCTCCTGACGCCAAACGCCTGATCTATACCACAGTTCACTGCACATCCGACTGCGGGCGAATCATTCAGGAACTCTGGATAACAGACCCGAAAGGCGGATGGTCGCAGCAGCTTCTGATGACCCATTCCCTATGCCAGCAGCCCGTGTGGTCCCCAGACGGCAAACAGATTGCTTTTTCTTCGGACAAAAGCGGCAATTTTGACATATGGGTATTATCCCTTGAAGACTGGAACCTGAGGCAGATTACCGTCCACGAAAGCCTTGATGTCAGTCCGGCATGGTCACCGGACGGCAGCAGAATTGCCTTTATATCCGCACGGTCAGGAATAATGGAAATATGGATTAAGGATTTGAAAAGAGACAAACTGATAAAACTCAGCCCGTTCGGAGATAAAAACATTGAATGCAGAGATGTGGCATGGTAATAGACTTTATCGGAAATAAACACGAAATCCGGTTCACAGCCGATTGGATTTCGGTTTAAAATTCGAATGACAGACTGATATTTCCGATAATGTCTGACAGACATTATCGGAATAAGCGGCGAAATCTCTCGCAAAGACGCGGAGAGCGCAAAGAAAAATAATCAGTCTTTGTTTCTTTTCGCTAATGTATAATTTTTTACGCAACTCTCTTTACAAAACTGGCATGTTAGCACCCGTCCGAATCTTTTATTGTTATTGCTCAGGAGGATTTATGAAAAAGATTATTATCACTTTTTTGCTATTATTAATCTGCCCGTGTATTGTTGCAAGTCAGCAGACTGTAAACCAATCTGTACTTCCTTCCCAAGAAGCTCCAAAACCGCTTTTTGGGAAACTCCTGTCAGATGTTAATATATCCAAAACATCTTTCAATCCGACACTCGGAGAAGAAATAGCTGTCTCCTGCAATCTTTCAAAATCAGCAGGCGTAACTGTAGATGTTTATGATTCGGATCACGGTCTGATCAAAAGGATTGCAAATGAAAAGCTTACTGATTCCGGAAAGCAGATATTTATATGGGACGGAAAAGATACGGACGGTCATATTGTTCCGGATGAAGCATATTTTTTCACCGTCGCCGCGGAAGATAAGTCCGGCATTAAAGAAATTTACGATCCTACAGCATTTTCAGGCGGCGCAGAACATGATATCGCTGGTGCCGAAATTGACCCGCAGAGCTATACCGTCAATTATAAAATGCCGGAAATGGGCAGAGTAATGATCCGTATCGGAATACAAGGCGGTCCATTAATGAATCAGCTTGTTGACTGGGAGCCTCGGGTAAAAGGTCTTATAACCGAATACTGGAACGGAAAAGATAAAGACAACCTTGCGGATATATATCACCATTCCAAGTTCAAGATGATTATTGTCTATTTTACGTTGCCTGAACATTCTGTAATTGCTTTTGGCAACAACTCAACAACTTATCGAAATTATAAAAAGAATATTGCTTCTCAAAGACCGGTAAAAGAGAATCGAACCCGCACGGATCTCCGTATGTCTATGCACTATACATTACCAAGAACCGCGGATTATTCACCGACTTTAAAAATGGATTTTAGCAATATTCAGGAAAAAGACAGCGGAGGTATCCCTGTTCTTAAAGAAAAAACCCTTGTTAAAGTATATCTTGACGAACAGGACAGTGCCGTTTTTCAGAACCACCAATATGAAATCTGCTTCTTTCTAGATTATGAATTCTATGTGGAGGATGAAGTCGGATATACACCCTTCAACTGGGTATGGGACCTCTCAAATGTAAAAGAAGGTGAACATCTGCTGACCGTCAATGTTTCCGGATTTAAAGATCAGATCGGCATATTGAGCCGTAAAGTAAAGGTGGTCAGATGAATCCGGGCAGATCACTTATAAATAACCCAACTTGCCACTATAAACCTTCAAACAGCGAAAAATCGGAGCTTTTGCGAAAACTTCCGTTATTGAAACAGGCGGTTCCGCCGCGAGAGATGACAAGCAGAATAATCCTTGTGATGCGGCAGCATTGCAGATGATAGCGACAAATGAGAGGTTTAAAATGAATGTTATTTCGCCTATCCGTCAGCAAATCAGCGAGGCAG
>DYRK01000793.1 GCA_020718785.1 Desulfatirhabdium butyrativorans
TTCTGTCTCTCCGTGTATTGATCGGAGCGATTACTCAATTTACGGCTGTGAATAAAGAGAATGACATCAGCGGAGAGGGAAAAATCAGCGCCGAAGAGGCTGTTTATATCTTGCATAAGTTGCAAATGGATGATAGCGAAAATGTAAATCTGAGTGATGTGATTTTAATTCTGAAATTACTTTCCGGTATAGATATCAGTAAAAATAAAATTACCGTTTGTGCAGAAATAGACGGAGATAAAAAAATAGGAATAGCGGAAGTTATTTATACGTTGAAGGCTATTGCAGATGTTCTATAAATCATTTCAAAAGAGAAAACAGTCGCTTTTCTCACGGCAAACGAGGATATGTCCGCGCCTCAGTTCAAAGACATTGCAGGCGTATCCCGCAAATTTCTGATACCGCTGCTGGAGTATTTTGACTCAAAGCATCTGACGATCCGCGTCGGGGATATCCGGAAGCTGAGGAAAAAGTAAAACGATTTTGCAAATCCTCGTTCCCAAGCCCCTGCTTGGGAACGCATCTGCGCCCGAAGTCCCGGCTTTCCTCGTTCCCAAGCCCCGGCTTGGGAACGCGTCTGCGCCCGAAGCCCCGGCTTCGGTCCGTCTCCCGTCACGGGAAGCCGGGGCTTGGGAACGAGAAAAATCGTCATAAAGGATGAATCGGATGAAATATCTATGGCAGATTTATATATGGATTTCAGACCATAGATGGGCAGTGGTCGGCATCATAAGCGGATCAGCTTTTATTCTGGGTTTCATCGGATACAGAGAACTGGGACAGCAGTATAATAGAGGTTATAATTTTTCCGATCTTTTTTATCTCACATTGCAATTATTTGTGATGTACTGTGAATCGCCGGTTCAGGGGAAACTTGATGTAAGCCGCTGGCTTGCAATTCTGGCAACGATGTCAACGGCGCTTTTTGCTGCGGTCGCGCTTTTTCATGAACAGATAAAACGGGTACGTATCCGATATGTGAAAAATCACGCGGTAATCTGCGGAGTCGGCAGAAAAGGAATACGCCTTGTCAAAGAACTTTGCCGGAACGGGCGCGTTGTTGTCATCGAGGCTGATGAGAAAAATGAAAATATTCCTGTCTGTCAGCAATTAGGAGCAGTCGTTCTGACCGGCGATGCGACAGACAGCATAATCCTTGAGAAAGCAGGCGTGTTACGCGCCAAATATGTGATTGCTGTCTGCGACAAAGACAGCACAAATGTGGGAATCGCTGTCAAAACCGGAAAACTGCTGCAAAACGGAACCCGGTACCGGAATCCGGTAAACTGCTTTGTGCATATTGTGAATCTGAGGCTTTGCACGCTGTTCAGACAGCACAGGATATTTTTCAGTGCCGACCGGAATTTCGACGTGCGGGTGTTCAATATTTTTGAAATCAGCGCGCGTATGATGCTGAAAGAAAATCCTCCTGACCGGGAGCCTGTCGGCATTTCCTATCCCCGCAGAGTTCACCTTGTTGTCATCGGTTTCGGGCAGATGGGAGAAAGCCTTGTTACAGAAGCCGCAAAGATCGCTCATTATGCAAACGGAAAACGTCTGTGTATCACCGTGATTGACCGGGAAGCCGGGACAAAAGAAATCTGTTTCCGGACAACTTATCCAAGATTCGGAGAAATCTGCGATATCCGGTTCATTGCTTCGGATTATTCCCTGCAATTTGGACAGGCAAAGCAGTGGGCAGCGGATCCGAATTTTCTCACCTCTTTTTTCATAAGCCTTGACGATGACACTGCAAGTCTTTCCTGCGCTCTCTCTTTTGATGCAGTCCTGTCTGTCTTCGGCATTCCGTTTTTTGTCCGAATGGCAAATAAAAACGGTCTGGCAGTTCTGCTTGAAAACGATGACGGAAAATTGTCCGGTCATATAAAAACATTCGGCATTATCCGTGAGATATGCACAAAGTCATTCGTATTGGATGAAAAACCGGACCGCGTTGCCAAGAAAATACACCGGAACTATTTGCAGAAGAGTATGGCAGCCGGCGTGAAGATGGAGAGCAAACCTTCCATGCAGCCGTGGAAGTATCTGAATCCGTTTTACCGGAGTGCGAACCGTCAGCAGGCGGATCATATATATGTCAAGCTCAGAGCCGTCGGCGCGGGGGTCTGTCCCGAAACAGAGAAAATCGAACCCTTTGCGTTTACGGAACAGGAAATCGAGATTCTGGCAAAAATGGAACATGCCCGGCGCTGCGCGCACTATTATCTGGAAGGATACACCCGTGGACCGAGAGACGATGAAAAAAAGACTCATCCTGATCTTGTCCCCTGGGAAGAACTGAGCGAAGAAGCCAAAGTATTTGACCGCGAGACGGTTCGGAATATCCCGGAATATCTCAGACTGATCGGTGAAAAAGCCTGCCGGAATGCAAAAATGGCCGATGTTTAATAGACATTGTCGGAAATAAGGATTATCTTCAGAAGGTCAAAGGTTTCCGGCA
>DYRK01000794.1 GCA_020718785.1 Desulfatirhabdium butyrativorans
TTCCGGTTTTCCATTGGATACTGAATTTGCCCTCTGAGTCAAATTTCTGAACACGTTGATTATTCTTATCTGTCACATAGATAAATCCGTTTTCGTCAACTGCTACGTCAATAGGCGAACTGAACTCTCCGTTCCCGTTTCCGTAAGTTCCGAATTTGAATTCAAGCTTTCCGTCCGAATCGAATTTGCATATCTGATTATGAACAATATCAGAGACATAGATAGAATCTTTGCTGTCAGCGGCTATCCCTGCGGGAATAAATTCGTTACCTGTCCATTTGCCCAGAAAACTTCCCTCTGAAGAGAACTTTTGAATACGGGAATTGCCCGTATCCGAGACATAAATAATATTATTGCTGTCAACGGTTATATCCAAAGGAGAATTGAATTCTCCGTCTCCGGTGCCGTATCTGCCCCATGCTGATACAAACTGTCCGTCCGAGGTCAGCTTGTAAATACAATGGCTTTCCGAATCGCATATATAGACAAAACCGTTTTTATCCCCGGCTATGCCGTAAGGAGAATTGAAATACCAGGGCTGCTGCAAGGTGGGCCAGCTTCGTTCAAAACGGTAGCTTTCATTTTCTTCATATCCGATACCGATTAACTCAGCGGAGAGCAGATATTCCGAATTTTGCAGGGGAATGAAAAGAGAGGCTTTCTTCTCTTCTCCCGATTTCGGCGAAAATGCAATTTCAACATGACATTGATCCAAAGGGTTCAGGATTTTTCCCGAACATCCGTCTGTTCGGATACTGAAATCCGAAGAATCTTCGCCAGTAATCGCCACAGTTCCGATCTCGATTGCCGAATCGCCGAGCGTGTTGGAAAAGGTGAAGGTTTGAGCCTGAGAAATCTTGCCGCTTTGTATTCTGCCAAAGTTATATGCTGCCGGAGAAATCTGAGTTATGAAGCTGACAGCCGCGGTTTTTTCGAATTTTTCGTTATCGTTGAGAATGCAGAGAGTGTAAGTGCCTGCAAGCGAGGGACCGGGCAGCATGAGAGACATATCCGTGCTGCTGTTTACGGTGACAGGGACTTCAATCGGCGCGGAGATCACCGTCAGACCGTTAAGCCCGTCTGCGGTATATGCCATATCTCCCACGATTTCGCTTCCTCCGGTAGCCATTCCCGAGGCAGGTATTGATCTGATGATACGGGGATTAAGAGGATTTTCAATATCTATGATTTGCAATCCCCCCATAATTTCACCGACAAAGGCAATGTTATCTGACACGGTAATGAATGCTGCCATAGCCGGTGTATCTGCCGAACTTATAATACGGGGAGCCGAGAGATTGCTGATATCTATAACCTGCAATCCGCTGTTCCAACATGCTGCATACACAAGCTGATCTCTGACAAAAACTTCGCCAGTTATGTCGGGCATTTCAACAGACGCGATGATACGGGAATCAGCAGGGTCGCTGATATCTATGATTTGCAGACCGCCTCCGCCGTCTCCCACAAAAGCCGTATTTCCTTTGACCGTGACATCAGCAGCCTGACCCGGCGTATCCACGGAGCCGATTCGGACAGGCGCGAGAGGATCAGTGATGTCTATGATGATCAGCCCGCTCTCTCCAGCGGTGATATATGCTTTGTTATCTGCAACAGCAACATCGCTGACTCCGCCTGAATCCTCTAACTTTACAGAACTTATTTTTACAGGTTTATAACTGTCGGATACATCAATGATTTCGAGTCGGTTACAACTGCTGATGCCGTTGACTGCCAAATACACTTTGCTGTCTGAAAATGCAAGCCCATAAGCGGAACAGTTTGTTGCCACAGAACTGATACGTTGAGGTTTTGTCGGATTGCCGATATCTATGATCTGCAAACCGCCGCCCCCATCTGCCACATAAGCCATAGTTCCTGATACGGCGACTCTTGTCGCTATATTAGCAGTATATGCCCGCCCGATGACTGCGGCAGTCCTGTACATCAGCACTCTGGTATTTTCGTCAAAGCCTGCGCCGGTGACTTTGCATTCCAAATCCTGCCCCGTTATGCCTATGGCGGGATTGACGGACTGGACGGTCAGTTCCGCGGATGTTACCGATGCCGCAAGCACGATGACAAGCATCAGCATTGCAATTTGACTGAAAATATAAAACTTTTTTGCTGCCTTCATTTTATTTATCCTCCTGTTTTTGTTTGACACACTCGCTTTGACATGGTTCTCCCGAATCTTTTTTTATTATCACCAAAGATATGTCAAAGGTCAAGAAAAAAATAGAACAGGATTATCAGGATTACAGGATTATCAAGATTACCCGCGGTAAGTCAGGCTGATTCGCTTCATCATAAAAAAACAGCGGTTCGGACAGCGTTTATGAATATAATGACCGTTTTTCTGAAGTTCGTGACAGCCTTTTGAAAAAAAAATACGGACAGGCTCTTTTGCCTGTCCGTATTTTTTCTCGTTCCCAAGCCCCGGCTTGGGAACGCACTTGCC
>DYRK01000795.1 GCA_020718785.1 Desulfatirhabdium butyrativorans
AAACCCCGGAACCTGCGTGGCATTGATTCCTTATTTCCGACAATGTCTAATGAACTGGCCGATCGTCTCGGACTGACTGACGGTGATGTCTCCCAGATACTGTCAGGCGGCTTTGACGGGCTGCAGGCAGGCACCTTCTGGGAAGGAGACCGGCCTGTTTCAATCCTTCTTCGCCTTGAGAAAGATGCCCGCTCTTCTTTTGACTCCGTGGGGGATGCGTATATGATATCACAGCTCACCCGTGCAAGTATTCCGTTACGTGCTATCGGCTCTGTCAAACCTGAGTGGCAGACGAGCCGCATCGTGCGCCGGAACGGTGTCAGGACACTGACGGTACGCAGCTTTGTCAAAAAAGGGTTTTATGCGTCTGACCTGCTTGAGGCTGTTGCCCCGAAGATCGCGGCGATCAAGCTGCCTGCCGGGTACCGCATCTTCTGCGGAGGAGAGAAATTCAATCAGGAAGAGAATATGCCTCAACTGCTCGGCGCCCTCGGTATCAGCCTCGTCGCTATTTTTCTCGTGCTCCTCCTCCAATTCAAAAACGTGTCGGAGCCGCTCGTGGTTATGTCATCAATACCGTTGTCTGTTCTCGGTGCAGTTTCAGGATTGATCGTTACCTCCAACCCCTTCGGTTTCATGGCATTTATCGGACTTATCAGTGTGTGCGGTATTGTGGTGCGAAATGCAATTATCCTCATCGATTATATTAATGAGAAGATCACGGAGGGGCATTCTCCTGAACAGGCAGCGACAGAAGCCGGGCAGCGTCGTCTGAGGCCGATCTTTCTTACCGCCATGGCCGCAGCGGTAGGTGTAACCCCGATGATTCTTTCGCGTTCTGCGTTATGGAGTCCCCTTGCCTCCGTAATTGCCATAGGACTCATTTTCTCCATGTTCTTTACACTGCTGGTAGTGCCTGTTCTCTTCGTTGTCGTAAGATCGCATGTCAGGAAGGCTCCGGCGGCCGCTGTCATTGCTGCCGTATCTCTCTTCCTTGCACCGTGGCAAGTCCATGCCGAAACACGCACACTTGACCTTGGGCAGGCTGTTACACTTGCTGTTTCGCAAAATACCTCCCTAAAAATTGCCGGCTCCGAAGTCAGGGAAGCCCGCGAGAAAAGAAAGAGTGTCCGCTCGGATTATTTCCCCCGTCTGTCGAACGAATCAACATACATGCACCTTTCTGCCGACCAACAAGTTACCATCCCATCCGGCAGTCTGGGCACTGTGCCCGATCTTGGCCAATTCCCGGTTGAGGATATTGTTATCAATCAGGGAACCGATAACTTCTTCCTGACCGAGATGACTCTCACTCAGCCTCTGACTTCGCTGCTCAAGATACACCAGGCGGAAAAGATTGCGATTGCAGATCAGCAAATTGCAGGAGCCGATTTGGTTAAAGCCAGGACAGATGTTATCTTTGCCACACATCGTCTCTTTTATGCCCTGGTGACAGCTCTGAAACAGAGAGATGCAGCTTCTGCCGCTGTTGCAGCCGGTGAGGAGTCCCTTCGTGAAGCTGAAAAAGATGTGGCTGCAGGCAAAGTCCTTGAGGTCGCCGCTGTCGGCAGCAGTGAGGTGCTCCTCCGGAACAGATACGACCTTCTTTCGGCGGAGATTCAGATAGGCGATCTTAACTCGGAACTGAACGACCTTCTGGGGCTGCCCCTTGACACGGTTATAAATCCGCTCGATCCTCCTGTACAGGAGAGCAGTGCACGCTCCCGTGAATCATTCGTGCAGGAAGCCCTTGAAAACAATCCGGAAATAAAGGCGGCTCAGGAAATGGTAAGGAAGGCGGAAAGCGGGGTAAAGGCTGCATACATTGATTATATACCGGATATAAGCCTGTTCGGCCGCTACACCAGACAGGATGGAGCCCCTTTTCTGGATGACGATATTGGCGCCGTGGGTGTACAGATGAAGTGGGACATCTTCGATTCCGGCAAACGGCGTGCCACAGTAGCTCAACGCAGGGAGCAGCTCACACAGGCCGACGAGAATCTGAGCCTCGTTGAAAAGCGGATCGAGGTAGAAGCGGACAAGGCATACAGGAGACTGGAACAGACAAAGAACCTGATTGAGGTCAGCCGCAAATCCCTGGCGCTGCAAAAGGAAAATCTGCGGCTTATAAGCAACAGGGTGAAAGCGAGGACAGCTGTGCAGGCTGAATACGCTGCGGCGTTTGCTGCTGTAAAGAAGGCAGAGTATGAAGAATCGCAGGCTCTTCTTGGTCATAACCTTGCCATAGCGAATCTGGATCGTATAATCGGTTCATACCCGAATCCCTGAATCGAAGCTGTCAATCTTGTTTTTTGTGAGTTGCAGAAACCGGATTTTTCCAAAAAATCCGGTTTCTGTGTACGCTTCAACGCATAAAATCAAAGTTGACAAAACACTACAGCAATCCGTCCATTTTGCCCTCTGATTTCAATTCGTCGAATGTTTTTACAATA
>DYRK01000142.1 GCA_020718785.1 Desulfatirhabdium butyrativorans
CACCGTCACCGAAGCGGGAATGACAGGGACATCAGGCAGCGGCGGCGTTTATTCGCTTACTGATATAGCAGTCGGTACATACACCGTTAAAATCGAAAAAAGCGGCTTCACCGCGGTTACGGAAGCAAATGTGAAGGTTACGGAAAAAAATATGACGGATGTATCCAAAACCATGACATTTGCGGCAGGGGGCGGAGATATTAACGGGGACGGCAAAGTCGGCTTGGCAGAAGCAGTTCATGCCTTAAAAACGGCATCCGGAACAGAGAGCCGGTAGAAGCAAGCCTTTGTATATGTCAGCTTAAAGATTAGGATAATAATGAATGTAATGCCCTGAGTGCGAGGAGATTTTTTTGTGCCGGCTGATGAAAAGAGAAAAAAAGTGCTTGTGGCAGACGATGATTCGGATATGCTGATTTTTCTCTCCACGCTTCTGCATACCTACGGATTTGATCCCGATATTGCCCGAAACGGGGCAGAGGGATTGAAGAAAGCGGCAGAGGAAAACCCGGACTGTATCATTCTCAATGCCATGATGTCCGATGAAAGCGGCATTGATCTGTATATCTGTCTCAAACAGGACAGGCAGTTGAAAAAAATCCCTGTCATTATGCTGTCGGCTATCGGAAGTAAAACTTTTTTTCAATATCTTTCCCGCTCTCACGCCGGAGTATGGAAGCAGAAAAACACTCACTCGGGCCCGGGAGTCCCCGAACCGGAGGTCTATCTGGAAAGCCCTCCGGAAGCAGAGGAACTTATTCATCAGCTCAGAAGGCTGATGGGAGGTTCGGGGTACGAGGTGCGGGGTGCGGGGTAAGAATACAGCCCGCGCCTTTGTCCTCGCACCCCGAACCTCTAACCCCGAACCCCTAAATCAAGGGAGCAAAGATCATGTCCGTAAAAATAGGATTTTATATCTGTCACTGCGGGATCAACATCGCGTATAAAGTCCGTGTGGAAGAAGTGGCTGCCTTTGCCCGGAAACTTCCGAATGTGGTTACGGCAAGGGATTACAAATTCATGTGTTCGGACCCCGGGCAGGAGATGATCGAGAAAGACATCAGAGAATACGGTCTGAACCGAGTTGTGGTGGCATCATGTTCCCCGAGGCTTCATGAAAAGACCTTTCAGGGCGCATGCCGGCGGGCAGGGCTGAATCCCTATATGTTTCAGATGGCATCGGTCCGGGAACAGGTCTCATGGGTGACTCAGGATGAAGAGGAAGCCACGCGCAAGGCAAAAACATTGGCTGCGGCAGCCATAAACCGGGTCGCCTATCATCATAAACTCGAAACGCGTGAAGTGAGTGTCCATCCGGATATTCTCGTGCTGGGCGGCGGCATTGCCGGAATGCAGGCCGCGCTGGACATCGGAAATTCCGGGCATACCGTATATCTCGTGGAAAAAGCCGCGACCATCGGCGGACACATGCTTCAGTTCGACAAGACCTTTCCCACTCTTGACTGCGCCGCGTGTATCGGAACGCCCAAGATGGTGGATGTGGCGCAGAATCCGAAAATCCGGCTCTTTTCCTACAGCGAGGTCAAAGAAGTATCCGGATATATCGGCAACTACACCGTAACAATCCGGCGTAAACCGAGATACGTGAAAGAAGGTCTGTGTACCGGATGCGGAGAATGTGCAAAAGTCTGCCCGGTGTCTGTGCCGAGCGAATGGGATGAAAAACTCGGGCAGAGAAAAGCGGTTTACAGACCTTTTCCTCAGGCAGTTCCCATTACTTTCTGCATTGACAAAAAAGACCGTGCGCCCTGTGTGAGAGCCTGTCCAGCGGGCGTAAACGTGCAGGGATATGTTCAGCTCATCCGGCAGGGAAAATACGGGAAGGCATTTCAGCTTATCAGGGAAAAACTCCCGTTTCCCGGAGTTCTGGGACGTGTCTGTCCCCATCCCTGCGAGAGCGAATGCCGGCGTCAGGAAATAGACGAAGCCGTTGCCATAAGGGATTTGAAACGCTTTGCCGCGGATCATACGGATTTGGAAAATCTGCCTCTCCCTGAGATCAAGGAAAAAGAGCAGAAAGTTGCAGTCATCGGTTCCGGTCCCGCGGGTCTGACCGTGGCTTATGATCTGCGTCTGAAAGGATATCAGGTAACAATATTCGAAAGTCTTTCCGAACTGGGAGGAATGTTGCGGACAGGCATTCCCGATTACCGGCTTCCGCCAAAGATGCTTGACCGGGAAATCGGCGATATTCTCCGTCTGGGAATCGAAACGCGCACCGGAGTCAGATTCGGAAGCGATTTCAGCCTTGACGATCTGAAAAAAGAGGGATTTTCCGCGGTGTTCATGGGTACAGGCGCGCATGAATCCCTGAAATTGGGGATTCCCGGAGAAGACGACAGCGAAGGAGTCATTGATGCTGTGACTTTTCTGAGAGAAGTCAATCTGAAATCCGGAATCCGGGATATGAAATCCAAAACTGTTGCAGTTATCGGCGGCGGAAATGTGGCAATTGATGCGGCGCGGGTGGCTGTACGTCTCGGAGCAGGAACAGTTCAGGTGGTCTATCGGCGCACAGAACTTGAAATGCCTGCATATCCTGAAGAAATTCATGAGGCAAAAGAGGAAAATATCCTTTTCTCTTATCTGACCGCACCGGTCCGGATAGTCAAAAATGATGGAAAAGTAAGGGGACTGGAGTGCATTCTCACAGAACCGGGTCCCCCGGATGCAAGCGGACGGCGCAGACCCGTGCCGAAACCGGGTTCCGAGTTTGTCATTCCCTGCGATATCGTCATTCCGGCTGTGGGTCAGCGGACAGATACCTCATGGGCTGCACAGGCGCCTGAAATCTTATGGTCCCGGCGCAATACGATGGAAGTCAATCCTCAGACCATGCAGACCCCGGTTCCCTATATTTTTGCCGGCGGCGATGCAGTAACGGGTCCTGCTACCGTGGTCGAGGCTGTTGCCGCGGGACACCGCGCCGCGCAGGGAATGGATGCGTATATACAAGGCATTGTCGGACAGGTTCAGGAGCCTGAGACAGAACCGTCTTCTTCGGATTGGCAGGAAATTCCTCATGACTGCTGTTCTCAGCCCAGAGAAATCATGCCTCACTCGGAAAGCAAAATCCGTTCTGCCTCGTTTGACGAGGCAACTGCGGGCTTTACCGAAGAACAGGCAATCAGAGAAGCGGATCGCTGTCTCAACTGCGGACTGTGCTGCGAGTGCATGGAGTGCGTCCGGGTGTGCGAGGCAAAAGCTGTGGATCACAGCATGAAAGCCGAAGACATACAAGTAAAAGTCGGAAGCATTATTGTGGCAACAGGCTATGATATTCTGAATCCCTCATCTATAAAGCAGTACGGCTACGGAATTTATCCCAATGTCTTTACCAGCCTTGAATTCGAACGCCTCAGCAATGCCACTGGTCCTACGGGCGGAAAAATACTCATCCGGGATGAAAACGGAGCATACACAAAAACCCCGGAAAGTGTCGCTATTCTCCACTGTGTCGGCAGCCGTGATGTGAATTACCATGAATACTGCTCACGCGTCTGCTGCATGTATGCCCTCAAATATTCCCATCTCATAAAAGAAAAAGTCGGACACGGGACCAAAGTCTATGACTTCTACATTGACATGCGCTGTTTCGGCAAAGGATATGAGGAATTCTACCGGCGCTGTCAGGAAGAAGGAACTGTTTTTGTCCGGGGAAAAGTCGCGGAAATCACCGACCGTGCGGTCACATCGGAAGAAAGAGGCAGGCTGATTGCTGTTGCCGAAGATACGCTGATGGGCAGACGGCTGAGGATTCCCGTGGATATGGTGATTCTCTGCGTTGCCATGGAATCGCGCAGAGATGCAGTTGAAGTCGGCAGAATTTTCGGAATCAATCAGGGCGCGGACGGCTTTTTCCTTGAGGAACATCCCAAACTGGGTCCTTTGAATACTGCCACAGACGGCGTTTTTATAGCCGGAGCCTGCCAGTCGCCCAAAGACATACCGGATACTGTGGCGCAGGCATCGGGCGCGGCGAGCAAAGCCCTTTCATTGGTCACGCGGGGACATGTTCAGGTTCCTTCTGCCATTTCGTGGATAGACCCGGATATCTGCGCGGGCTGTCAGACCTGTATCGGGCTGTGTCCATATTCTGCCATCGAATTTGACGCGCGCAGAGGCGTTTCGGTAGTCAACGAAGCGCTCTGCAAAGGATGCGGCAGTTGTGCGGGATTCTGCCCCAGCGGCGCGGCGCAGGTGAGACATTTTACGGAGAAGCAGGTTTTTGCAGAACTTGACGGCATCATGGACGCGCTTTATGCTGTCGGATTTTAATAAGAGGTTCGAGGTACGGGGTAAGAGGTCAGGGGTTATGCGCCTCTGACCCAGAACCCCGAACCCCGAACCTCATTCCAAGAGGAATACTATGACAGACTTTGAACCGACCATCATTGCGTTTGTATGTAACTGGTGTACTTACACAGCGGCTGATCTTGCCGGAACCTCCCGCTTGAGTTATCCTCAAAATGTGAGGCTGATCCGGGTGATGTGTACCGGCATGGTGGATCCCCAATATGTGATCAAAGCTTTTCTCGAAGGCGCGGACGGTGTTCTTGTCAGCGGCTGCCACCCCGGTGACTGTCACTACATCAACGGAAATTTCAAAGCCCGCAGACGGATAAAACTTCTCAAAGAAATTCTTCCCCAGTTCGGTTTCGAACCGGAGCGGCTCAGACTCACATGGATCGGAGCCAGTGACGGCATTCGCTTCGCCGAGATCATGCGGGAACTGTCGGCTCAGATCCGGTCACTGGGACCTGGCGGGGCAAAACTCAACATGGTGATTTAGGGAGCCTCAGGAGGAAAGCGATGGCAAAAACAGCACAAATTGACGTAAAAGCGCAGGACATTCCGGGTTCGCTCAGGGGCTTTCTCCGATCTGTTCTTGAATCAGGAGATATCAGGGCGATTCTGGTTCCCCTGCATCTTCCCATGAAGAACACAGTCATGCCTGCATTAGTAAGCGATCCTGAGCGGCTGAAAGATGCGGATCCTCTGGCGCCGGCATTTCCCATGAATACTGCCAAAGTCGTATCCAGACTGACGCATAAACCTTCGGGAGGAAAAATAGCGGCAGTGCTTCGTCCCTGCGAGATACGCGCGTTTGTCGAATTGGTGAAGCTCAAACAGGGGAAAACAGATGAAATCGTAATCATCGGCGCAGACTGTCCGGGAGCATACGGAAACAGGGATTATCTCCGTTTCGTCGCTGAAAACGGGACAGAATCAACCATGAAATTTTATCGGGACAGTCTTTCGGGCAAGGACAGTGAAAAATTGTCTTCAGCCTGCAAGTCATGCGAATTCCCGGTTCCCGAAGGCGCTGACCTGCTTATCGGATTGCTGGGGTCTGATACGGAAAAGCAGGTGATGATTCAGGCACTGACGCCGAAAGGAGAAGAACTTTTCGGAAAACTCGGACTTTCCGAAAGTGCTGAACCGCCCGGACGCAAGGCTGCTGTCGAATCTCTTATTGCACGGCGCAAAGCTTACAGAGACAAAATGTTTGCCGAAACCGCCCAGTCCGTTGACAGCATCGGAAAACTGACCGCATATCTCGCGGACTGCGTAAACTGTTATAATTGCAGAGTGGCATGTCCGGTCTGCTATTGCAAGGAATGTGTTTTTGTCACGGATGTCTTTGACCATGATCCGTCCCAATATCTGAAATGGGCCGAACGCAAAGGGGCAGTCAAAATGCCTGCGGACACGCTGTTTTATCACATCACCCGTCTGGCTCATATGAGTACAGCCTGCGTGGGCTGCGGTCAGTGTTCCAATGCCTGTCCCAATGATATTCGTCTGGCGGAACTGTTCCGAACCGTGGCTTACCGTACTCAGAAGGCTTTTGACTACGAAGCAGGAAGAAGCCTTGAAGAAGCGCCGCCTCTGTCCGTGTTCCGTGAGGCAGAGTTTGCCGAGATCGAGGGGATAAAATGAATCAGGTTCCGAAGGAGTAAACATGAAAAGAAAAATCGGCACGGCATTGGTCGCAGGAGCCGGTATCAGCGGCATCAGGGCTGCCCTCGATCTGGCAGAATGCGGCTACGGCGTGACGCTGATTGACCGCTGCCCGCATATCGGAGGAATTCTCAGCCAGTTGGATTATCAGTTTCCCACAGACCGATGCGGGATGTGCAAAATGCTCCCGTCAATCGCCCGGGATGACTCCTCTCAGTATTGTCTCCGCAAAGGGCTTTTCCATGAAAACATTGAAATCCGCCTTTCCACAGAGATAATTTCGCTGGAAGGGGAGCCGGGTCATTTCAAAGTAATGCTACGCGGGAAACCGGGTCTGATCAGCCATGAACTGTGTACAGGCTGCGGAGCGTGTACGGCAGTATGTCCCGTGGAAGTGCCGGACGAGTTCAACGAAGGTCTCAGTCTGCGGAAAGCTGTTTATCTCCCTGTTCCCCACGCCATTCCCAATACTTACGTGATTGACACAGATGCCTGCACCCGTTGCGGCGCGTGCGAGGAAGCCTGCCCCACCGCGGCAATCCGGCTCTCTCAGGGCGAACGCAGACAATTTCACATTCTGGTGGTTGACGATGAACTGATTGTCCGGGATTCTCTCAAAGAATGGCTTGAAGACGAAGGCTTTTCCGTGGATATGGCAGAATCCGGTCCAGAGGCATTGGAGCAGTTGGCAAACTGCGCCTATCATCTGATGCTGGCAGATATAAAAATGACAGGCATGGACGGAGTGGAACTGCTGAAAAAAGCAAAGGAGGCTCTGCCTGATCTCTGTGTAGTCATGATGACGGCTTATGCCACAGTGGAAACCGCAGTGGAAGCCATGAAAATCGGGGCATTGGATTATCTCATCAAGCCATTTGATCCGAATGCTCTTATTTCTATGGTTCTGCGGATATATCAGGACTTTGAGACCGGTCAGGGGCATCTGTCGGATTTCGGCGCAGTTGTGCTGTGCGGCGGCGCGGCATATTTCAATCCGGCAGAAAGCAAAAATCCTTTCGGTTACGGTGTGCTTCCGAATGTGATCACAAGTCTTGAATTTGAAAGGATTCTGAGCGGTACCGGTCCCTGTCAGGGAAAACTTGTCCGTCCTTCCGACGGCAAAGCGATCCGCAAAGCCGCATGGATTCAGTGCGTAGGATCACGGGATTTGCAGACTGATGCGGATTTCTGCTCCGATGTCTGCTGTATGTATGCGATCAAAGAATGTCTGCTTGCCCGGGAAAAAGCAGAAGGAGAAATAGAAACAACGATTTTCTACATGGATATGCGTACTTTCGGAAAATCATTTCAGAGATATCGGGATCAGGCGGAAAACGAACAGGGAGTCCGCTTTGAAAGAGGCAGGATTCATTCGGTGATTCAGGATAAAGAAGATAATGAGGGCAATCTGATACTTCACTACAGCGACCGCGGCGGCGCACTGCATGATGAATCTTACGATATGGTGATTCTCGCTGTGGGACAGCTTCCCGCGGCCGGTATGGCGGAACTGGCGGAAATGCTGAAAATCCCTTTGAATCCCTGGGGATTTGCTCAGAGCGAGCCGTTTTCGCTGACACAGACCGGCAGAGAAGGAATTCTTCTGGGCGGATCATTTTCAGGTCTCAAAGATATCGGCGAATCCGTCACTCAGGCAAGCGCGGCAGCTTTGTCCGCCTCACGGGTGATTCATGCTGCCGGGGGAAGTCAGGAGATTGAAAGCGATACTTCCGAGTATCGGGATGTCTCACGTGATTATCCGAAAATCCTTGTGCTTGTCTGTACCTGCGGCAACAGATTATCGGCTTCGGACCCGCAGGAAATTGTCCGTGAGCTTGAAAAAGACCCCGCGGTCTTTCACGTAGAATTCCTCGGACAGACCTGTACCGCGGAAGGCTGGGACAGGCTTGCCGGATTGGCAGAGAAATATAAGCCGAACCGCATTCTGATCGCCGCATGTCTCTCCTATATCTATGCCCGGAAACTCCGGGAACTGGCACGGCAGATCGGATTGAACCCTGCGCTTACAGAAGCGGTCAGTTATCATCAGTCAGCGAGCAATCCGCGGGGAAGCGGAAACCTGCTGTCATTGCTCCGAATGGGCATTGCCAGGCTCAGACACGCTGACCCATCTCCTGTGCTGTCTGTTCCGGTCTGTCAGGAAGCTCTTGTGGTCGGCGGAGGCATTGCAGGCATGACCGCGGCTTTGGCTGTCGCAGATCACGGATTTCAGGTTTATCTCATCGAACAGGCAGAAGTCCTGGGCGGAAATCTCCGCTGGCTGCAAAAAACGATAGAAGGCTATGAGATAAAAACGCTCCTTGACGATACCCGGATGAAAGTGGAAAAACATCCGCGCATTCAGGTGCATATCAGAACCCGTGTGATTGCCTCCTACGGTCAGGTCGGGAGCTTCTTCACCACGGTTCAGGATGAAGAAGGGCTTACACATACTCTGGAACACGGCGTTACCGTTCTTGCCACCGGCGGAACCGAAGCAGCCGCTACATCTTACGGTTACGGCACGAGCAGTCTTGTTGTCACCCAGAAAGAACTGGAACAGAAACTTGCCGAGAAAAGCCTTGATCCGAAAAAATTGGCAGCCGTAGTCATGATTCAGTGCGTGGGTTCGAGAGAAGAACCCCGGAATTATTGCAGCCGTGTATGCTGTGCGTCTGCGCTGAAACATGCCCTGTATCTCAAGTCACAGAATCCCGATATGGCAATTTATGTGCTGTACCGGGACATGATGAGCTACGGCTTTGCCGAAACCTATTTTACACAGGCACGGAAAGCCGGAGTCATTTTCATTCAATATGAGGTGAAAGAAAAGCCGAGGGTGAAGATAAGCGATCAGAGCGTGTATGTGACGGTTTTTGATCCGATTCTCGGCTCCGAACTTGAGATAGAGAGCGATCTGTTAGTGCTGGCTACAGGAATCGTTCCTGCATTGCCGGAATATATAGTTACAACCTTCGGCGCGTCTGTGGACAGGGACGGTTTTTTTCAGGAAGCAGAATCCAAATGGAGACCGGTTGACTCCCTCAAAGAAGGGGTATTCGGCTGCGGCATTGCCCATTCCCCGCGCTCTGCGGCCGAATCCGTTATAAGCGCCGAGGCTGCTGCCCAGCGTGCGCTTAGAATCCTTTCGTATAAGCAGCTGCCCGGAGGCAAGTTTACGGCAAAGGTCCGTCACAGCCTGTGTTCCCTGTGTGAACGGTGTATTGCCGCATGTCCCTACGGCGCAAGAGTCATTGATACGGATTCGGAAAAAATTCAGGTCAATCCTGTGATGTGTCAGGGATGCGGCTCCTGCGCCGCGGTCTGTCCCAACAGCGCGTCGTTTCTTGAAGGATATTCCATCCGGCAGATGCTGGAAGTTGTTGATGCGGCGTTTGCATGAGGGAAGTGAGAAGTGAAGAGTGAGAAGTGGGAAATGAAGAGTTTTCAACTTCTCACTTCCCACTTCTCACTTATATAAGGAGGATATGGTATGAATCAGGCCGAGCATAAAGAAAAGCTTTCTGTTCATGATGCGCTGGCTCCGATCCGGGAGAAAATACAGGCATGTATCCAGTGCGGGACATGCAGCGGATCCTGTCCCAACGAGTTTGCGATGGATATGACTCCGAGACATTTATGGCGGCTGCTTCTCATGGGGCAGGCAGAGGATATTTTTCACAGCAAGACATTTATGCTGTGTTCCGCCTGCTATTACTGCACCCTGCGATGTCCGCGCGGGCTTCCGCTCACCGAGGCAATGGGAGAACTCAAACAGATTGCCGCAAGGGAAAATCTCGTCCCTTATAATCAGAGCGTCCGGTTTTACAAGAGTTTCATGGAAAGCGTGCGGCGGCACGGACGGGTACAGGAAATGGAGTTTATGACCCTGTATTTTGCTTCCATGAAAAGTCCTTTTCTTCCCTTGAGATTTGCTCCGCTGGGGCTGAGACTCATGAGCAAAGGCAAGGTGCATCTGCATATTCCCTTACAGAATGATCCCGAATCGCTGGATGCTGTGTTCCGCAAGGCAGAAGAAATGGAGAAAGTGAGAAGTGAAAAGTGAAAAGTTTTCAATTTCTCACTTTTCACTTCTCACTTCTTAAAGGGGGTTTTATGAAATACTTATACTATCCGGGCTGTTCGCTGGAAGGAACTGCTATGGAATACAATGTTTCCACACGGGCATTCATGCAGGCAATGGGTCATGAGCTGATAGAATTGAAGGAATGGACCTGTTGCGGAGCGAGTGCTGCCGAGGCAACGAGCCGTCTTCTTTCCCTTGCATTGCCCGCATTGAACCTTGCCATTGCAGAAAAAACAGAGGGAGCAAAAGATATTCTGGTTCCGTGCAGCGCGTGTTATCTCAATCTGAAAAAAGCAGATGAAAAAATCCGCAAAGACCCGGCGCTTTTAAATAAAGTCAACCTGATTCTGAAAGAGAAAAATCTCCGTTTGCAGGGCAAAGCACGGGTACGGCATCTTTTAGATGTGATTTCTCAGGATATCGGAGCGGAAAATATCCGAACCCGTGTGAAAAAAGACTTTTCCGGCTTACGCATTGCTCCCTATTACGGATGTCAATGTCTCAGACCCTATCCTGTTTTCGATGATCCTGAAATGCCCCGGTCCATGGAACCGCTGATCGAGGCTGCCGGGGCCTCTGTTCATCACTGGGACATGGGCGGAAAATGCTGCGGGGCATCGCATATCAATACCGAACCGGAGGCGGGACTGGAGCTTGTTCTGAGCATACTCAGAGAAGCCGAAGGCGCGGACAGCATTGTCACAGTCTGCCCTATGTGTCAGATGAATCTGGAGGCATATCAGAAAAAGATTTCCGCAGATTACGGCAAAGACCTGAGTGTGAGTGTTCTGTATCTGCCTCAATTTCTCGGGCTGGCAATCGGGCTTTCGGAAAAGGATCTGCGCCTTGACATGAATCTTGCGGTGAGCGGCGGGTTCCGGAATAAACTTCGGGGTAAGAGGTCTGAGGTCAGGGGGCAGAGGCAGGAAGTTGCCATGGCTTCGGCTGCCTGATCTGCATAGCAGGCGAAAAAGAAAAAATAAAATTCTCAAGGGAATTTTATTTTTTCATTTCCGCACTCCTCCCGGTGTCGCTCTGGGGAACGACACTCCCGGCAGTTTTTTTTTATTCCTACCCGAGCGGTTTGAGAAAGACCTTGTGATCCACAAGGGAAAGTGAATGAATACAGGCTTTCAGGAATTTCTGATCCCCGAAAATACTGACCAGTGTGACTCCTTCTTTCTCAGGTTGAATGGTGTCAACCGCCTCCATAATCAGTTTGTTCTCATTTTCCTGAATCAGATACGCATTTGCTTCGCACATAAAAAATCCTCCTTGGAATTTGGGGTGCGGGGTCAGGGGTGCGGGGTGCGAGGGTAGAAGTTCTTACCCCTGACCTCTCACCTCTCACCTCTCACCTCACTTTTCAAATACTCCTCTATCATCGCTTCGATCAGGTGGGGAAGCGGCGCCGCGGATACTCCTGCAATCGCGACATTTTCCTGAGAAAGCGGTATCAGAAGTTTTTTTGCAGGACTGCACGCGATTGCCTCCGCCATTTTCGGCGTCACTTCGCCCATCATGGCATGAGCCATGATAATGCTCACCGGTCCGATAATAATATCAGCTTTTTTTGCAGTCTGGACAATGGCATTTTCCCCCGAAGCTCCACGATTTGCTTTTGCTTTCAGCATCTGGGCGGTTGCAATGGCGTTTGTCCCCAGCGCAATAATTTCAACCGTTTCTTCAAATACTTCCTTTAATTTTTTAATGACAGCGCTGCCGATTCCGCCGCCCTGTCCGTCCATAACGCATATTTTTTTCAATT
>DYRK01000143.1 GCA_020718785.1 Desulfatirhabdium butyrativorans
TTTTTTTGCTTATGAATGATTTTCTGATAAAATACAGTCAGATTGCTGCTATTTTCGACTGTCTGTCGCTGGGAGTGGTGGTGCTGTCCGCAGACCGGAAGATCATCCGGGTCAACCGGTCTGCCGAACTGCTTACGGGACGCAGCGCCTCTGAGTCGGTCGGACAATCCTGTCACCTCGTATTCGCGGACTACCTGTGCGGCGGAACATGCAGATATATCGAGGCTTCGGATTCCGAGCGCGAAAAGCTGGTGTCTCAGGTCCGGATCACGGATCAGATCAGCGAAAGCCGCAGCATTACCAAAATCGAGGCGCCTCTCTACGACGGGACTCACCGGATGATCGGCTGTATCGAAGTGTTTCAGGATCATTCGGCTTTCAAAGAACTGATCCGGCGGATACGCTATGACGATCTGCGGCTGAAACTGATTTTGGACAATCTCGATATCGGGGTTCTGACAGTTGACCGGTGCGGCCATATCTCTTTTTTCAACACCGCGGCAGAAACTGTCTCGGGATTCGGCCGTTCAGAAGTTCTGGGCAGATCGTGCGCCTCGGTTTTCGGTCAGGAATTCTGCAACGGAATGAGCCGTCTGAAAAAATCGCTTTCCGGCGCGGAAGTAAGCATCCTCACAAAGTCCGGACATTCTGTTCCGGTCCGGACGCGCTACATGCTTCTGAACAATGAAGAGGGCGCGGCTGTCGGGGGATTGGTGACCATTTCCGATCTTTCGCTGAAATATCAGTTTGACAGTGTTACAAAAGAGCGTTACACCTTTTACGATATGGTGGGCAAAGACCCTGCCATGCGTAAAATTTTTGAAATTATTCCGGTCATCGCCGCGACTTCCGCGACCATACTGATAGAAGGTCCCACAGGAACAGGAAAGGATCTGATTGCCAAAATCATCCACAATACAAGCAGAAGGGCTGAAAAACAGATGGTAAAGGTCAACTGCGCTGCCCTTCCGGATACCCTTCTGGAATCGGAACTGTTCGGATATATGAAAGGCGCGTTCACCGGCGCGGACAGAGACAAACCCGGACGGTTCCATGAAGCGGATCAGGGAACCATTTTTTTAGATGAAATCGGCGATCTGCCGCTTACGCTTCAGGCAAAGCTGCTCCGTGTCATAGAAGACAAAGAATTTTATCCGCTGGGGAGCCGGAAAACCGTCAAAGTGGATGTCCGCATTATTTCAGCCACCAACCGGAATCTGGAGCAATTGGTCCGGCAGAAACTGTTTCGCGATGACCTGTTTTACCGGCTCAACGTGATGCGGCTGGAACTCCCTTTTTTAAAAGACCGCAAGGGAGATATTCCTCTTCTTGTTTCCCATATCCTGAGACGGCTCTGCACTGCCGGGGCGCGGCGCGTTCCCGGAATATCCGAAGAGGCGATGTCCGTGCTTATGAATTACGACTATCCGGGAAATGTCAGGGAACTGGAGAATATTCTCGAACATGCTCTGATTCTGTCTCAGGAGACTGCGATTGAACTGAAGCATTTTCCTGTCTCTCTCCTGAAAAACAGCGGCGGAGATGCCGTTCATTCCCAAGCCGGGGCTTGGGAACGAGAAGAAGCCGGGGCTTGGGAACGAGAAGAAGGCGGGCTATGTGAGAAAGACCGCATTATCTCGATGCTGAAGAAATATAAGGGCAGCAGAGGCAGCACGGCTCAGGCTCTCGGTATGGACCGCAGCACCCTGTGGCGCAAAATGAAAAAATACAAAATAAAAGGTTCGGGGTAAGGGGTCCGGGCAGGGGCGAAAAATTTTTCGCCCCTGCCCGTATCCCGAACCTCTTTTTATGCCATGGAAGAAAAAATATTGCTTGTTGACGATGAGGAAGGCATCCGCAAGGTATTGGGAATATCTCTGGCAGACAGCGGATATCTCGTATTCACAGCGGAAAACGGCGACGAAGCCCTGCGTATTTTCAGACAGGAACAGCCTGCCATTGTTCTTTCCGATATAAAAATGCCGGGCATGGACGGGATCGAGCTTCTGAAGAAGATCAAGCGTGAAAATCCGGATACCGAGGTGATTCTTATCACCGGACACGGAGATATGGAACTGGCGATAAAGAGCCTCAAATATGAGGCCGCAGATTTTATCACCAAGCCTATAAGCGATGATGATCTGGAAAGAGCTTTGCAGAAATCCCGTGAGAAAATCATTCTGAAACGGAAATTGAAGGACTATACCGAAAATCTCGAATCGCTGGTCTGGCAGAAAAACCAGAAACTGACGGCTGCCGAAAAGCAGGCTGCCGAAAGCCGGACAGCGGTGTTTGACGAGATGCCTTTTTACATGACGGTACATGACAGAGAGTTCAATCTTCTGGCAGCCAACCGGCTTTTCAGGGAATATTTCGGAGATGAAACCGGAAGAAAATGTTACGAGGTCTGCAAACAGACAAAATCGCCCTGTTCCGACTGTCCGGTTGCCAGAACATTTGAAAACGCCAAAACGAACCAGTCGGAGATACTGCTGACTGCCGAAAACGGCAGTCAATGCAATGCCCTGGTATGGACAAGCCCGCTGAAAGACGCATCAGGCGCTGTGAACCGTGTCATGGTGATGGCAGCAGATATTTCCGCTGTCGCGGATATTCAGGATCATCTGTCCTCGCTGGGGCTTATGATCGGTTCTCTTTCCCACAGCATCAAAGGTCTGCTGACCGGTATGGACGGCGGCGTATATCTTCTGGATTCGGGTCTTTCCAAAAAAGACCCGGATAAGATGGGAGAAGGGCTGGAAATCGTAAAGCTCATGGCAGACCGCATCAAAAACATGGTGCTGGACGTTCTTTACTATGCAAAGGAAAGGAACGTGAAAAAAGAGAGGGTCAGACTCCCGGATTTTGCGGAAGGGGTCGCGGATGTCATTGCTCCCAGGATGAAAAAAAATGCTGTCAGCTTTATCCGTGATTTTGCTCCTGACATGAAGGACTGCGAGATGGACGAAGACCAGCTTCGTTCCGCGCTCATCAATATTCTTGAAAATGCCGTTGACGCATGTACGGAAGACAAAGCGAAACCTCTGCATACTGTCGAATTCCGTGTAAGAGCCGATGAAAAAGAAACTGTTTTCGATATTCAGGATAACGGTATCGGTATGGATGAGGAAAAGAAAAAGAAAATATTCACTCTGTTTTTCTCATCCAAAGCCACCCGGGGAACAGGTATCGGACTGTTTGTATCCGATAAAATCATCAGGCAGCACGGCGGAACAATAGAGGTCATATCCGAGCCCGGGAAGGGGACGCACTTCTGTGTGAGAATTCCGCTGGGCAGCGGCAGGCAATATGACGCAGAATAGATTGAACTGCCAAAAAAGCATCAAAGCGGATCAATAAGTATGAATGCCCCTGAGAGAATTAAAAAATTAGTTGAAACTTTCCATTATAATTTAGACAGTTATAAAAAGGTGAACTACAACGAAACCCAGGTCCGCCGGGAGTTTATAGACCCTTTTTTTGAGGAACTCGGCTGGGATATTGCGAATAAGCAGGGCTATGCGGAAGCTTATAAAGAGGTCATTCACGAAGATGCAATAAAGGTCGGCGGAGTTACCAAAGCCCCGGATTACTGCTTCCGCATCGGCGGCGTCCGCAAGTTCTTTTTAGAGGCAAAAAAGCCTGCTGTCAATATAAGAGAAGACATTCACCCTGCCTATCAGTTGCGGCGCTACGGCTGGAGCGCAAAACTGCCCCTCAGTATTCTGACCGATTTCGAAGAATTTGCGGTTTACGACTGCCGCATAAAACCGGCAAAAAGCGACAAAGCCCCGCATTCCCGCATGATGTATCTGAAATACACCGATTATATTGACAAATGGGATGAAATTGCGAATATCTTTTCCCGTGAGGCAATTCTCAAAGGTTCTTTTGACAAATATGCGGAATCTCAGAAAGCAAAAAGAGGAACTACCGAAGTTGACGTTGCATTTTTGCAGGAGATTGAGCGATGGCGTGAGCTTTTAGCCCGCAATATTGCCTTGCGGAATCCGAATCTTTCGCAGAGAGAACTCAATTTTGCGGTTCAGCAGACTGTTGACAGAATCGTGTTTCTGAGAATATGCGAGGATCGGAGCATCGAAGATTACGGCAGACTCATGGCTTTGCGGAACGGTGAAAATATCTATAAGCGGCTGTTTCAGCTTTTCAGAAAAGCCGATGACAAGTACAACTCCGGGCTGTTTCATTTCAAGAAAGAAAAATACCGTGAGGACTTTGACAGTCTTACGCCTGAGCTTAGTATTGACGACAATGCCTTGAAAGATATTTTCAGAAATCTGTATTATCCTGAAAGTCCTTATGAATTTTCCGTTCTGCCTGCGGACATACTCGGTCAGGTCTATGAGAAATTTCTGGGCAGAGTCATCCGTCTCACGCCCAGGCATCAGGCAGTCATCGAAGACAAGCCGGAAGTCAGAAAAGCCGGCGGCGTTTATTATACGCCGACTTATATTGTAAATTATATCGTAAAAGAGACCGTAGGCAGACTTCTTGAAGGGAAAAAGCCGGGAAGTGTGAAAAATATCAGAATATTGGACCCTGCCTGCGGTTCCGGTTCTTTTCTGATCGGAGCGTATCAGTTTTTATTGGACTGGCATCTTGAGCAATATGTGAATGACAATCCTGAAAAACGTGCAAAAGGCAAAAAGCCGGTGATATATCAGTCCGATAAGAGCGGATGGCGTCTGACCGGCGATGAACGGAAACGGATTCTGTTAAGTCATATTTACGGCGTGGATATTGATTCGCAGGCGGTCGAGGTAACGAAACTGTCTCTTCTGCTGAAAGTGCTTGAAGGTGAAGACGGGCAGAGCATCGAAAAGCAGATGGCTCTGTTTCAGGAGCGTGCGCTGCCGGATTTGGCGAATAATATCAAATGCGGAAATTCGCTGATAGGACCGGATTTTTACGACAATCAGCAAATGACTTTTGATGAAGAAGAAGTTTACAGAATCAATGTCTTTGACTGGAATGCGGAATTTCCCGAAATTATGAAAAACGGGGGATTTGACGCGGTGATCGGGAATCCGCCGTATGTTTTTACAAGAGAAAAAGGATTTCCTGAATGTGATAAAAATTATTTTTATTCTCATTATGAACTTTCTCAATATCAAATCAATACATTCATATTGTTCATTGAAAAAGGATTTAACCTTTTAAAATATAAAAGCTCGTTTGGTTTTATTATTCCAAACAATTGGCTGACGATAGATTCCAATTCTGATTTGAGAAAATTTTTGTTAAAAAACGTAGCAAATTTAAAACTTGTTAATTTTAATGATAAAGTTTTTCAAGATGCGAATGTTGATACTTGCTTGTTATCTTTTAAAAAAGATAAAGATAACAACTTTGAATTTGGAGAATGGAATATCAAAGAATCGCACTCGCCAGACACATTAAAGATTTACCCAAAGATTGATAAACAAATAATTAAGGCATCAAAATTTTATTTGCCTATTTCAAAGCTTAAAAATACTCAATTTTTCCCGCTCTTGAATAAAATTGAAGAAAATGGTCAACCACTGAAACAAATTGCACAAGTTTCAACTGGTATAAAAGCCTATCAAATTGGAAAAGGAAAGCCAGTACAAACGAGGCAAATTAAGGATGACAGAGTTTATCATTCTTTTGAAAAAGAAGATGAGAATTATTGGAAATATCTCGAAGGTCGTGATGTTTGTCGTTATAATCTGTTTTGGAGCAGAAAAGAATTTATAAAATATGGGATTTATCTTGCCGAGCCACGTTTTTCTGTTGATTTTTCAATGCCTAGAATTTTAGTCAGGCAGATACCAAATCAACCGCCTTGGCAATGCCGATGCCTACCGTCCTTTGATCGTGGCTTTTCGCAACGGCTCCCCGATACGCCTGGATCAGATCGGACATATCAGCGACAGCGTGGAGCAGAACAAACGCTCCAACCGCTACAACAATGTGCCGGCAATTATTCTGGCAATTCAGCGGCAGCCCGGAACCAATACCGTAGAAATAGTTGACAGCATCAAATCGCTGCTGCCCATGTTCGAAAAACAGATTCCCGCGTCTGTCAAAATGGAAATTCTCTATGATTATTCGAAAGCCATCCGCGACTCGGCGGAAGATGTCAAATTCACGCTGATTCTGACCATATTTCTCGTGATTCTGGTGATTTTTCTCTTTCTGCGTAATGTCTCAGCCACGATCATTCCCGGGCTTGCACTGCCCCTGTCCGTAGTGGGAACTTTTGCCGTGATGTATCTGATGAACTACAGTTTGGACAATATCTCCCTCATGGCTATTACTCTTTCCGTAGGCTTTGTGGTGGATGATGCCATCGTTATGCTTGAAAATATTGTCCGGCACATAGAAAAAGGAAAATCGCCTTTAGCCGCAGCTCTTGACGGGTCCGCTGAAATCAGTTTCACAATTCTCTCTATGACTCTCTCGCTGGCAGCAGTATTTATTCCTGTGCTGTTCATGGGCGGAGTCGTGGGCCGGCTGTTCAACGAATTCGCTGTGACCATCATTGCTTCTATACTGATTTCAGGCTTTGTCTCTCTGAGTCTGACGCCCATGCTATGCAATATCATGCTCCGCCCCGCAGCCGATCACGGAACACTCTACAAAGCTTCGGAACGGGTATTTGAGGGGATTCGCTGTCTCTATGACATTACTCTCCGGCTGACCCTGAGACATCGCTTTCTGACCCTGTTTTTCTCTGTTTTGCTCGTAGCTGCCACGGTTCGGCTCTTTGCAATTGTACCCAAAGGATTTCTTCCTTCGGTTGACAGCGGGCAGATTCAGGCAATAACCGAAGCAGATCAGGGAATCTCTTTCAATGCCATGTATGAGTATCAGCAGTCTGTAGTCAATATTGTTTCCAAAGACCCGAATGTCTCTGCAATAATGTCTCTCATAGGAGCGGGCGGACCCAACCGTTCCGGCAATTCCGGACGGATGATGATCCGCCTGAAGCCGAGAAAGGAGCGGACACTGAGCGCGGATGAGATGATCCGAAAACTTCGTCCTCGGCTTTCCGCTGTTCCGGGTATTCGAACTATCCTGCAAAACCCGCCGGCAATCAATATCGGCGCGAGAAGCAGCAAAGGATTGTATCAGTTTACGTTGCAGAATCCTGATACCGAGGAATTATATCGCTACGCCGCCCGTTTTGAAGAACAGATGAAAGGGCTTGCGCTACTACAGGATGTAAACAGCGATCTTCAACTGAAAAATCCTCAGGTGAATATCTCTGTTGACAGAGACAAAGCTGCCGCGCTGGGCGTCACTATGCTTCAGATCGAAGACGCTCTGGGTACGGCTTACGCATCGCGAGATATTTCTACCATCTACACGGCGAACAATACTTACAGCGTTATTATGGAACTTGCTCCCGAATTTCAGAAGAATCCCTACGCGCTTTCTATGCTTTATGTGCGCTCTGCCAACGGAAAGCTCGTTCCTCTTGAAACTTTGGCAAAACTGTCACTCGGCGCGGGTCCTCTTTCTGTCAATCACTCCGGGCAGTTGCCCTCTGTAACTCTTTCATTCAATTTGAGTCCGGGCGTCTCTCTGGGACAGGCTGTGACTGCCGTAGAAGACTTGGCGCGCTTCTTTCAGCACCGGCTTTCAGGGAACCGCACAGGCTTTTCAGGATTCTTTCAAGGGCTTGTGGATATTGCTGATTCTGTCGGTATTAGTCATTTACATTGTTTTGGGAATTCTTTATGAAAGCTTTGTCCATCCCCTAACCATTCTTTCAGGACTGCCCTCGGCAGGAGCCGGCGCGCTCATCACACTGATTCTGTTTCAGGAAGATTTGGGGATTTACGGATTCATCGGCATTATTATGCTCATCGGTATTGTGAAGAAAAATGCCATCATGATGATTGACTTTGCCTTGGAAGCACAGCGCAGAGACGGAAAATCTGCGGCAGAAGCAATTTACGAAGGCGCACTGATCCGGTTTCGTCCCATTATGATGACTACTATGGCAGCGCTCATGGGAACGCTTCCCATTGCTCTGGGTTTCGGTGCAGGAGCCGAAGCCCGCAGACCCCTCGGACTTGCAGTAGTCGGAGGACTCGTGGTTTCCCAAATTCTAACCCTCTATTTTACACCGGTTTATTATGTTTATCTGGATGCCTTCCGAGTAAAAGCAGGAAAGCTTTTCCGAACAGTATCACTTTCACGGGACGCGGAGCCGGAAACAGTTCCGGGACTTAATGTTCATGCCAACTGAGGCTCTGTGTTCATAATCGCCTGACTTTCGGACAATCTGCTGTTAAATCGTTCAGAAACAGGAGGAAGATGCTTATGGGAATAACAGGAGAAAACATGCTGAAAAATAAGAATATGTTCAATATAATGCTTGTGTTATGTCTTCTCGTTGCTTCAGAGTCAAAGTCCCGGGCAGAACCTGAGATCATGCTGTCAAAGGGACAGACAGTTTACATACCGATCTATTCGCATATCTATGCCGGTGATAGCGAAGAAGCCTTTTATTTAGCCGCGACACTCAGCATCAGGAACACGGACCGGAAATATTCCATAACTGTCTTTGCAGCAGATTATTACGGTTCCGACGGCAGCCTGATTAAAAAGCATATAGAAACGCCGGTTCAGATCAAGCCCATGTCTTCGAAAAGATACATCATCAAAGAATCGGACAAAAGCGGCGGATCCGGCGCCAATTTTATTGTCCGGTGGAAGTCGGAACATGAAGTCAATATTCCGATAATCGAGTCTATAATGATCGGAACAAGAATGCAGCAGGGAATTTCTTTTACTTCCCGAGGTCAGGCAATCAGAGAAGAATAGGAGAAAATACGCCGATATGGTGAAAACATGCTGAAAAAAGGGCAGATACTCGATATTGAAATTTCTGATATTGCTTTCGGCGGCAAAGGATTTGCACGCATAGACGGCTTTGCTGTTTTTGCAGACCAGACCGTGCCGATGGATCATGTAACTGTCCGTATTGTAAAAAAAAAGAAAAACTATGCCGAAGCGGTTCCCGTCAAAATCATATCCCCGTCGCCGTTTCGGAAAACTCCTGCCTGCATATATCACGGCTATTGCGGCGGATGCAAATGGCAGTTTCTGACTTATGAGAAACAACTATTTTATAAACGCCGCCATGTCACTGATTCCATTGAGCATATCGGGCTGATAAAAGATGTGCCGGTACATCCTGTACTTCCTTCGGCGTCCGAGTTTCACTACAGAAACAAAATGGAGTTTTCCTGTTCTGACAGCCGCTGGCTTCTGCCGGATGAGATGGACAGCCCTGATGCAGAAAAAGGATTTGCGCTGGGTCTTCATGTTCCGGGAACATTTTATAAGGTGTTAGACACGGAGAAATGCCTGCTTCAGCCCGAAGTCGGAAACCAGATTCTTAACGATGTCAGAACCTTCATAAAAAATTCCGATGCCCCGGTTTACGGGCTTCGGAGTCATACCGGTTTCTGGCGCTTTCTGATGCTGAGACATTCGGCTGCATACAATCAGTGGATGGTCAATATCATCACCGCGAAAGAAGACCGTGACACAGTGCAGCCTCTTGCCGATCTTCTGAGAGAAAAGTATCCGGAAATCGTCTCAGTAGTAAACAATATAGCATCCGGCAAAGCAGGCATTGCTGTCGGAGAATATGAAATTCTGCTCGCGGGCATATCCAATCTGAAAGACAAAATCGGTACGTTTGAATTCGAGATATCGGCAAACTCATTTTTCCAGACCAACACCCGTGGCGCACAAAGCTTATATGAAACCGTAAAAAAATTTGCCCGGCTCACAGGCAGCGAAATCGTGGCAGACCTCTACAGCGGAACCGGCACGATTCCCATTTTTCTCTCGGATTCGGCAAAAGAAGTGATCGGCATGGAAATCGTCGGCAGTGCTGTTGCCGATGCAGAGAGAAACTGCCGGCTGAACCGCGTTTCCAACTGCCGCTTTATCCTGGGAGACATCAGAGAATGTCTTTCTCAGATCAGTATCCGTCCTGATGTCATGATTATTGATCCCCCGCGTGTCGGAATGCACAAAGACGTTGTGAAACAGGTACTTGAAATATCGCCGCAGCGGATTGTCTATGTCTCATGCAATCCGGCAACACTGGCAAGGGACCTCGGCATGATGAAAGATCATTATCAAGTCGCTGAAATACAGCCCGCAGACCTGTTTCCGCATACTTTTCATATCGAATCTGCGGCGAGATTAGAGAAGAAGAACTCTGTCTGACCGTCTGCGCTGAGGGGGATAAGCATGTGGAACCGAATCAGACTGCGTATCCGAATCTATACCATTGTGACCGCGCTGATCCTTGTCACCCTTACAGAAGGCGGGGTCACGGTCTGGTACACCTATCGGATGGAAGGACTTCTGACAAATCTCATTGATAAAGACATGGCAGCCTTTCAATCCGCAGAATCATTGCAGGCTTTGCTGGTGAATCAGAAAGGATTTGTCTCATACTACTTTCTGGACCGGGACCCGGATTGGCTAAGACGTTTGGGAGAGTATCGGCAGTTGTTTACGAATCAGCTTGACAAAGTCCGTTCCATGTCCGATGAATCCCAAGACAGAGAGCAGCAGGATATTGTCAGACGGATTGAATCGGAATATGCGCTGTATATCACAGGAAAAGATCAGGTTATAGAATTATACAAATCCGGAGAAGAATCAACGGCTGAGGAACTGCACCGCAAGGTGAGGGAATATTTTTTCAGGCTTCTCAGCCTTTGCGGACAATACAAAGATATCCGCACAGCACGGATTACAGAGGCAAGGAAGAAAAGTCAGGCTCAGTCCGCAACTCTCAGATTTATGGCAGGAATCGGAATACTGACAGATGCTTTTCTGGCTTTGCTTTTGGTAGTTGTACTAATATCGCATATTCTGACACCGGTCCGCAAACTCGCTCTCGAAGCCAACAGAAGAAACGGTTCTCACCTGTCTGATAATGAAATCAAAGCCCTCAGTCACAGCGTCCGGGGTCTGATCGAAGATGTTGACCAGACCCATTCCGAACTTGAAAAAAGTCGGGAGCATCTGTTGCAGGCAGAAAAAATGGCGATGGTGGGCAAATTGGCAGCAGGAATGGCGCACAGTATCCGCAATCCTTTTACTTCCGTGAAAATGCGTCTGTTTTCATTAAGCCGTTCCCTTGAACTATCGGAAACCCAGAAAGAGGATTTTGATGTTATTTCAGAGGAAATCCGGCATATTGATACTATTGTCCAGAATTTTCTCGAGTTTTCGCGTCCCCCCCGGCTCAAGATGCAGCAGATAAGCCCCTCTGCTGTCGTTGACATGGTGATTCAGTTGCTGGAACACCGGCTGAAAGCATATAATGTAAGCGTAAAAATTGTCCGCAAGGGCCAGCTTCCTGAAATACAGGGCGATCCTGAGCAGTTAAAAGAAGTCATTGTCAATCTTGTCATCAATGCCTGCGAGTCAATGGAAAAGGACGGTCTGATTGTGATTCAGGAAGAAGAAGCGATGATGAGAGTTTCTGAAAAGGCTGCGGTCATCTGTGTGGAAGATAACGGACCCGGCATTCCCGAAACGGTATTGAAAAAAATTTTTCAGCCTTTTTTCACCACCAAAGAAGAAGGTACGGGATTGGGACTGAGCATTGCTTCCCGTATCATCGAGGAGCATCGCGGGAGATTAGATGTCAGATCCGAGGAAGGAAAAGGAACCGCATTTATCATCACGATTCCGGCTTCTGATATGGATTATCAGTCCGGAAAAAAACCGTGAAAAAGATGAACTTACAGCTTGACTTTTTACAGGCTTGTCAGTTATATAGATTTTCAGAAATTAAATTT
>DYRK01000796.1 GCA_020718785.1 Desulfatirhabdium butyrativorans
GCCGATCTGAACGGAGACGGAAAGGTCGGATCAGCGGAGATTATCCATCTTCTTATTGTTATCTCAAAATAATTCAAGGCGGGTGAACATCTCTTCAGAGGGAAAACCGGGACGGAGAGAAAGTTATTCTTACCGCCGTAACAACGATGTTCGAATTTTTCTCTGTCATTCCTGCGAAAGCAGGATGACAGAGATTTCAGCAGAACCGAATCAAAGATCGTGACTTGAGGAAGAGATATGAACTTAATAATAGAAACATCTGAATTATTTGAAAAATCTTTTCGGAGATTTTCAAAAAAAGAGCAGGAAGAAATCTTGAAAACGATTGAATATTATGGTGAATTATTTGTAACAAACCGCAAAGAATTTTTAAAAAACGCTCATCAGCCTGTTTTTTTTAAAATCAATGACGAGTTCGATTCATCATTATATTATTTAAAACTGAAAAAAGAGAGCAGACTTATAGTTTCTGTTGATGAGGATCCGATTTTCGAATCCGTAATAATTACTTTGCTAAAAATTTTCAAAAACAAGGATATCGAAAAAAATTTCAAATCCGTTGCGGAGTCATTCTATCAAAAGTTTTCGAATGTGAAACAGATTTAAGAGAATTACAAATTATGACTCAGATAAAAATTCTGGTTGATGAACACGGAATCATTAACAGAGCATCTAAGATACTGCCCGATAATTCTCATAAAATAGGGTTTCTGGAAGCTCTTGGAGAACTGGAAGATAATAGCTGCTATATATCGCAGACTTTTCCGAAAACACGTTTACATCGTGTCAAAGGAGTAAAACAGCAGGTTTACCGGGCAGATATTGATAAAGTTTCCGGTTGGAGAATTCATCTCCAGCTTATTGACGGGAAATTATATCTAAGAGATATCATCGAAGGTCAAAAGCATGATGATGTATCTGAGGTTATCAGAAAAAAAATACGTTATAAATAATATGATGATAATATTGAACAGTCTCTTTCCGGTCTTTGCCGTGGTTATTCTTGGTTATGTCCTGAAGCGATACCGGCTGACAGATGAAAAATTTTTGAAAATATCGGACAACCTCGTGTATTTTATATTTTTCCCGGTACTGCTGTTCTGGAAAATCGGCGGGACATACGCGGCAGACGAGGTTTACCGGGACTTTTGCGTCGCTGTTATCTGCGGAATTTTTATTATCTGTCTGTCAAGCTGTATTTTTTTAAAGCTTTTCGGAATTTCCGAATATCAGTCCGGCTCATTTTCACAAAGCTGCTACCGCTTCAATTCCTATATCGGCGTGGCAGTTGTAATGAATACTATGGGCGAAGAGGGAATAAAACCTTTCGGGATTTTAATCGGATTTGTAATCCCCTTTATCAATGTGCTTGCCGTCTCGACACTGATCTGGTTTTCGGGAAAGGATTTCTCAGCCCATGAAAGAATCCGTTTTACGGTCAGATCGCTGCTGTCAAACCCGCTGATTGCGGGATGTCTTGCAGGCTGTTTATATGCAAGGCTGTTCAACGGATTTCCCGTATTTCTCGAAAATACTTTCCGCATGATCTCTTTGGCGACCATTCCTCTTTCTCTTCTTTCTATCGGAAGCACATTGACATTTGCAGGCATGAAAGGACATTTCAAGGTATCTTTTATCGCTGCCGGAATCAAACTTCTGATATTCCCTGTGACAGGATATTTTCTTTTAAAACTGTTCGCTGTTGCAGATATCCTGTTCAAAGTCGGGATGATATTTTTTGCTTTGCCGACCGCGACATCAGTATATATTCTTTCATCCCAACTGAACAGCGATACGGACTTGGCTTCTGCATCCATCGTGCTTTCAACGGTCTTGTCGTTTTTTTCGCTGTCGGCAGTTTTACTGATTTTAAGCCGCTGATTTTTCCCCCAAAAACAGCGAAAACGATTTGCGCCTGTTTTTAGTTTTTGGCGTTTTGCAGAAAATTCGGAAAGCTCAAATTATGACGGTGGTAAGAATATATCAGTCAACCAAACTATGACCTGCAAACAGAATAATCAGAACAACGACGACAGGCAGCGGATTCGTATGAAGCTGACAGACAGTTCTTCGGATACTTTTCGGAGAAATCCTGAATTTTACCGATATACCGATAACTGCCAATATCGTCATCAATGCCAGACCCCATTCAGGAAGAGAACTTGTCCGACACTGAGACAGACTGAAGTGAACAAAAGCAATGATCAGCGATATTGGATTTAAAATATAGTGAAAAAACATCAGATATTTCTTTTGGAAGTTATTCCAGGCTCTGATTTTTTCTTTCAAAGCGGTTCCGAGCGGTATGAATTTTATCAGAACTTTGGATAGCAAACTCAGTACGACAGTAATATTTGCAATAACAAATACCCATGCAGCCGATTCTCCTGTAAACTCATTGCCATTGTCACCTTTTCTGTGATCAGAGAATATGCCGCTGTCATGTTGAT
>DYRK01000797.1 GCA_020718785.1 Desulfatirhabdium butyrativorans
TTTGAGGTTTAAACAGATGGAATTTTCAACATTTTCAGATGAACAGACAGCAGGACAGCGGCTGATGGCCGGTTTTGACGGAACAGGTTTGAACGATGATCTGAGGTTTCTGATTGATACCCTGAAAATCGGGGGACTTATCCTCTTTTCCAGAAACATATCCGATCCGGATCAGCTCAGGAGCCTGTGCAGCTCGGCTCAGGACTATGCAAAATCATGCGGACAGCCGCCTCTGTTCATCGCCATAGATCAGGAAGGCGGGCAGGTGGCACGGCTGCGCGAACCTTTTTTTACCCGCTTTCCCGGCAATCCTGCAATGAAAGAGGAATCGGATGCTGTCCGTTTTGCCAGAGTGACTGCCGAGGAATTGAAAAGTGCGGGCATCAACATGAACATGGCTCCGGTTTTGGATGTGGCTCCGAATGATATGCAAAGCATTATGGCTCCCAGGGTTTTCAGAGGTGATCCAGCTCAGGCTGCGCTTTTGGGTGCAAAGGTGATCAGACAGTTGCAGGACAACGGAATCATGGCTGTGGCAAAGCATTTTCCGGGAATCGGGCGGACTGTACTCGATTCCCATCTTGATCTGCCGGTCTTCGATGCCAAGCTGACAGATATGCTCGCGTTTGATCTTCTGCCCTTTGAAACCGCGGTGCGGCAGGGGGTCGCGGGGATTATGCTCTCCCATATACTCTGCAGCAGAATTGACCCGGAATGGCCGGCAAGTCTGTCTGTGCGGATTGCAAGGGACCTTCTGCGCGACCATATCCGATTTGACGGTATTGTCATAACCGATGATCTTGACATGGGCGCGATCCGGAATCATTATGACATTCGGACAGCAATCCGGCAGATACTGGCAGCAGATATTGATATTACACTGATCTGCCACAAGGGGCCCGGCATCGGGAATGCCTTTGAGGAAATCCTGAAAAGTCTGAAGGAATCCGACATAGTCAGGTCCGAGGGAGCAAAATCCGTAAAACGGATATTGAAACTAAAACGCCGGTATCTCGGATGCGATAATAAAGTTATGCCCTCTTTCGAAAACCCTTCGGCAGGGCATGTCGCCGGCATGCCCCTACGGGATTAAGGAATCATCAAAAACTGCCAATGCCTTCAGACACCTGTTTTTATGAGCCTCACCCTTGTCCGGCTCTATAGTCATATCAGGAAGCCGAAGTCCGTAAGGCAGATTCAGGCGTTCGGCTTTCAGAATCATACCGCAGAGCCGGGATATTTTCTGTTCCGTATCTGTCTCTTTCAGCGCGTGCCAGTCCGGCATGACAAAAGCTCCGGACTGTCCTGTAAAAGACTTGGTAAACAGTCCTCTGCCTCCGGAAAAGGCTTTCCATGAGATAAGGCGGAGAGAGTCTCCGGGCTGATAAGGCTTCAATCCCTGAAAATCATCAATGCCCCCGGATTTTCTGCCCCCGGATTCATGGTCCGAAGCCCAGGTCCGAGCGTCCGAGAACATCAGTTCTCCGGAAATCGGAACCGGATAAACGAGACATTCCATGTCCGGATCAAGGAAAGACCAGGCATAGAAAAGCCCCAGCGGATAACGGGTGTAAATCCGCACCGGACCGGGTCTGAAAATGCCTCTCCGATCTGCAGGAATCCGGACTCTGATGCAGTTATCCGTATCCGGGAATATCTCCCCGCAGACTTCCTCTGCGCTGTCCGACACAAAGGAAATCTCCGCGCGGGCAGACGATGCCCGTACCAGAAATTCGAATACCGCTTTTTCACGGGCAAACACCGGTTTTGCACGGACAGAGACAATTTCTATGCCGGCAAGGTTTCCGAATGTATGCAGAATTGAGACAAATGCCATGCTTCCCAACAGAAACACCAGCAGAAATCCGAGGTTATTGTTGTAATTTGCAGAACCCAGCAGCATTGCGATCAGAATCAGAATAAACAGAAAACCCTGAGAGGTGGGCAGAATATAGATTCGTTTCCTATGCAGGGTTTGCGGAAGAGTCTCTCGTATTTTCATAAAGGACTGTTGAGCCTATATCAAAGCGTATCGCTCCCTCAGACGATGAGACAATGCCTTGACGGTATGAAATGCCTTTTCCACCGTGATTTCGCGGTCCGGGTTTACCAGACAGCAGGTTGCGGGAGACAGCAGGCTTCGGGACAAAAGGAATTCCCTGTCAATGCCTTTTGCTGCCAAGGTGTCCCACAGCCGGACAAGACTAGTTTCCAAAGAATCAATGCTTTCCTTCTCAAACGGCTCGAAATTGCTCGGTACCAGACCCCAGACCAGCACGCCGCCACGGTCCGGAAATTTCCGGATGGCATTGTGATAAGAGACAATGATTTCGCCGTTTGAGTAAACATCCATGGACAGAATATCCATATCCAAACCGAGCAGAAATCCCCAATCCGGATTCCCGCTGGACAAAGCCGGTCTCACGTGCGGCGTCTTCAACGCAGTCTCT
>DYRK01000798.1 GCA_020718785.1 Desulfatirhabdium butyrativorans
GGGCTTCGGGCGCAGATGCGTTCCCAAGCCGGGGCTTGGGAACGAGGAAAACGAGGAAAAAAAGTCACGCGGCTATATCCGATATTAAGCGTGACCTATTTGGGAGTAATATGATATCTTCGATTCCGTATCAGGGCGAGGTGTTTTCTCTGCTCACGGCAGTTATATGGGCATGGGGAGTTATTTTATTTAAAAAAAGCGGGGAGACTGTTCATCCCATTGCCCTGAATTTTTTCAAAAATATTCTTGCATCTCTCCTTATTCTGCCTACTATGTATGCTTTCGGCGGGACATTGGACGTGCCGGTTTCCGCACAGGAATATCTGCTGATTCTGGCAAGCGGCGCATTGGGCATAGGCATTGCAGATACGCTGTTTTTCAAAAGCCTGAATCTGCTGGGCGCAGGACTGTCCGCGGTGATAGACTGTCTCTACAGTCCCTGTGTCATAGGTCTTTCAATTCTGTGTCTCGGAGAGCGTCTGACTTTTTTTCAGGGAATCGGCGTAGTAATGATTGTCTCTGCCGTGCTGACTGCCGCAAGCAGAAAAGGAAATCAGATTTCCCCCCGAAATCTGCGGCTCGGTATTCTTTACGGCGCATCGGCAATGGCAATCATGGCGGTAGGTATTGTGATAGTCAAGCCGCTGTTAGACCGGCTTCCTGTTCTCTGGATAAGCGAAGTGCGTCTTGCAGGCGGGTCAATCACGCTGGGCATTATATTGATCCTGCATCCCGGACGGCGGTTTATCCTGAGTTCGCTTGCTCCGGGAAAAGACTGGAAATATCTGCTGTCAGGTTCCTTTCTCGGAACCTATCTGGCTTTTGTTCTGTGGCTTGCCGGAATGAAATTCACGCAGGTTTCCGTTGCCGCAGCGTTGAATCAGACGAGTAATATTTTCATATTTATTTTCGCAGCCGTATTTCTCCATGAAACCGTCAGTCTTCAACGGGTGATCGGCATTTTTCTGGGAGTTGCGGGGACATTGCTGGTGGCGTTTTCTTGAAGTGAGAAGTGAAGAGTGAGAAATTATTCTCAGAAGCTCACTTCCACTTCTGCAGCCTGAATCAGCGCTTGATTGAAATTGATCTGGGGCTGAATGACTTTTGTAATGACCTGTTCTCCGGGGTTCAGTTCATCCGAAGGAACAAATCTTGCATGGACCGCCAGCCCGTCTGTGAAAGGCTTTCCGAGCAGATCAACGATTTCGTATCCCTGATGATTGAATGCCTCTTCAAGTCTTTGCAATGAATTTTTCAATGCCCCAAGTCCTTTGGTATCCGGCGGCATGTTCTCTACTCTCTTACGCATCCGGTGAATCTCCTGACCTGCTTTGATTGCTAAAGAATGGTCTGATTCATGTCCCGAAACGCGGTGATATGTTTCAAGCAGTTCTGTGAATTTCGAATCTGCTGCTACTGATTCTGCTTTCAGTGTTTCAATCTGCTTTTCCAATATCTCCCTGACGAGCGACAATTTTTTTCTCAGTATGAAAAATAAGGCAACAGCAAATATAAAGACAATTAGTGTTACTATCATCGGAGAGATCATAATCTGCCCGGTTTTTTCATTTTGCAAAAGCCGCTGAAGTTCTGAAATTTTCCGCTCCTGTTCGGCAATCATGTCTTTCATAGCTTTGTCTGACTTCCGAAGCTGTTCGACAGTGTCTATGAGTTCATGCAGTTCTGTCTGAAATGCGCTCCTGTCAAGGAGCAAAAGGAAAATTGCCAGAAGCAGAGACAATAAGACTATGATATTTTTTTTCATTGGGCAAAACCGGATATTCACTGTAATGCCTGTTTCCAAGCCGAAGGGTTGGCGCAATCCAATACAGGAACTTTGAATGTCTCTTCAACAAATTGTTTTTTTCTGATTTTGTCAAACAAATCCTGACTGACTTCCGGAGAAAGAACCTTCTCTCCGCAAATCGTGCATTCCTCATAACTGACATTTTTCACAATATAAAGTTTCCCGCCGGTTCTGAGATCAATACTCCCTTTTTTCTTTACCATTTCATTATGACAGGCAGCGCAGTTCATTGTTTTGTCCTTTTGGAAACAAGATAAAAACGGAGCTTGGGAATGAGATAAAATCCGCAACTAAAAAACAGTCTCAGTGCCTCGGTTATATATTTGCAATGCCCGAACTTTGCAGCAAAACCCGGCGAATACCTGTAATAAAGCCGGATCATCCGCTGTCCGAGCAAATAGCGGCGCAACAGATTGTCTCTGAATTGTCTCAATGCCATAACTTCCGGCGCGTCGTTGTCTCCGTAAACCATCGTGGCAATATAGCAGGCTTTTTCCTTATCGGATGAGATTGACCCGGCAATCCGCTGTTCTATCTTTCTGTTCAGAGCATCCTTGAACTTGTCATATTTTTCTCTTATCTCAGGCGACATTTCCGTAACTCCGAGCGATTCTGTCACTGTCATTGCTTTTA
>DYRK01000799.1 GCA_020718785.1 Desulfatirhabdium butyrativorans
TCGGCATAGCCGGATAAACGTGAAGCAGATTTTCGGACATGCGGCTGTTTTTCACGCTGACGGCAAAAAAAATCCGCGGGCCGCTCACAGAGGAAATATTATATTATTATCTGTTTTCACTGTGTTTTTCAGATTCATTCCTGAAGGGCGATCTGCCGGAACACAAAATGAACCGGATTCATTCTGCGGCATCCTCAATTTTTTTTAATTTTTCTTGCATTCATAAAAAAATGTGATAAATAGACCATTCATTCAATCTTTCAGGTTCGGATCAGACAGTAAAAAGCACTTTTTTACAGCAGGAGGAAGAGAGTTGCGGACCTTTAATGAAATTTTTCAGTCAGTTGGGATTATTCGTCAAGGAGGATTAAGCAGTATGAGGAAACTGATGGTTGTCGCGGTGGCGATGTTTGTCGCGCTGTGCGTGACAGGAAATGTGTTTGCAGCAAATGAAGCAGCAGAAAAAGAATGCATCGCCAAATGCGAGGCAGCCGTTGCCATGTTCAAAGAGAAGGGACTGGATGCGACTATTGCGGAAATCAACAAAAAAGACGGGCCCTTTGTTTCGCCTGTCACCTATGTTTTTCTGCAGAAAATGGACGGAACCATGTTGGCTCACCCGATGAACGCTGCACTTATCGGAAAAAATATGCTGGACACCAAAGACAAAGCAGGGAAAGCCTTTATCAAGGATTTCGCAGACCTTGCAAAGGAAAAAGGATCCGGCTGGGTGGAATACATGTGGCCCAAACCCGGTGAGGAAGCTCCGGCAGCAAAAAACAGCTATGTCCTGAAAATCGGGGACGATATGTTTGTCGGTGCCGGATATTACAAATAAGACCGGCTCTTATGAACCTGGCTGTTATCAACTTCAAGCAAGAAGGAGATTTAAACGATGAAGAAAGCGATGATTCTGGGACTGGCGGCAGTATTTGCGCTCTGTGTGACCGGAAATGTTTTTGCACAATCTGACGCTGAGAAAGAGTGCGTTGCAAAATGCACAGAAGCCGCGGCAATGATCACCAAAGACGGACAGGATGCCGCAGTAGCGGAAATCAATAAGAAAGACGGCAAATTCGTCAAAGGCGACATCTATGTTTTTCTTATGGATATGAGCGGTGTGATGCTTGCCCATCCCATGAGTCCGAACCTTATCGGCAAAAACCTGTTGGACATGAAGGACAAAGAAGGCAAAGAATTTTTCAAAGAATTCATCAGCCTTGCAAAGGAAAAAGGAACAGGCTGGGTGGATTATATGTGGCCGAAACCCGGCGAAGAAGCTCCCTCCAAGAAAAGCAGCTACATTCTGAAGGTTGAAGGGAAAGATCTGCTCGTCGGCGCAGGGATTTACAAATAGTAAGGGAATGTATTCTTTTCTTCTTCCGCTGAAAAGTGTTAAGACTGAGAGATTGCGAATGGAAAAAATGTTGCCCGATAAACCTGAAATGCCGGAGAGTTTCCGGCACAAGGGAATATCGGGCAACACTGTTTTGCAGCTTTCTGAATCCCCTCCTGAAAATCCCCGATCATGTCAGGCATTCTGATTATCCATCAAGGCGCATTGGGCGATTTCATTGCCCTGTTTCCCGCTATTTTAAGGCTGAAAAGAAAATTTCCGAGCGTTGATGCGGTGTGTCAGGATAAGCTGGGAAAAATGGCCGCCGCGCTCGGTGTGATTGACGCTTTTTTTCCCGCGGAATCGGCACTATTTGCATCGCTCTATTCTGATACAGCACTTCCGAAACTTAACACCATTCTCCGCTCTTACGATCAGATTGTTCTGTTCTCTTATTCTCAGGAAACTGAACACGCTGTAAAAGCGGTCACAGAAAATCCTGTTCACCGTATCATGCCGCGGGCACCTGTCTTTGAGCCTGTACATATCACAGAGCATATTTTATCGAACCTTATAAAATGCGGCTTACTTGAAAACAGCGACACTGTTCTGTCCTATCCCGACACAAGGGATAAGGGCTATGATCCGAAAAAAATACTGATTCACCCCGGTTCCGGAAGCAGAAGAAAAAACTGGGCAGTTTCGAATTTTATAAAAACAGAGGCTGTTCTCCGGGCAGACGGACTGTTCCCTGAATTTATTATAGGTCCCGCGGAGGAGTTTCTGAAAAGCGCGCTTCAGGAGGATTCCCGCCGGACAGTCCGCCTGATTTCCGATCTGACAGAACTTGCCGGACTGCTCCGAACCGCAGGCGGTTTTATCGGCAATGACGCGGGTCTGAGCCATCTTGCAGCATTTACAGGGCTGCCTACCGTGGCTGTTTTCGGTCCCTCGGACCCGATACGCTGGCGGCCATCCGGACGGGCTGTCACAGTGCTGAGACCTGCTGATCTCGATTGCCGCGGTCCCTGTTTTGAAATCGGTAAAAACAACTGCGAGAAACCGGACTGCCTTTGCACTTTGCCTGAAACCGTGATAAA
>DYRK01000800.1 GCA_020718785.1 Desulfatirhabdium butyrativorans
CAATCCGGCGGGAGCGGGCGTTTTACGTCACAGATAAAGCTTTACATGCCCGTAAGACATTGCAATGCCCTGATTGCGCCCTTGAGATATTTTTCCTGCAAAGCCCGAACCGCATCTTCCAAACCGATTCTGCCGTCGCCGTCAAGATCATAGAAATTCACGTCATAATAGCTTTCGATCCGGACGGAAGCTTGACGGAACACCGCGCCGTCAAAATAAAATCCGCCCGCGGTTTCAGCCTCCGGAGTGCTAAAATGAAATTTTAGCAAATCACCGGCCGGAACCGAAACCGGCAGTTCGTTGCAGTCAAATCTTGCAAGCCTCAGCACCGAAGACGGCTTTGTCTCTCTGACAGTAAAGTTTGCAGTGATAAGCGTTCCCTGAGTTCCGGCTGCTGCAGAAGCGGAATAAATAAGAATGCGTATCACACCCGGTTCGTCTGTGTTTGCAACAAACTGATAAGATTCATCTTCAAGAATGCCGCCTTTCCGGTTCAACTCCGAAAGAACCAGCATATCGGGATCATATTCTATGCGGATATCAAGACTCCGAATATCTGTTTCCTGCGTGAGAACAAGCGGCAATGAAAGTATATCGCCGGGTCCGACATTCAGCAGCACGGTTTCCGAGTCATCATATCGGGCTGTCTTTTTCGTGATTCCCGGTGTGTAATTTCCCGATACATCGCCGGTCAGACCTGCGGTAAAATTCCGGTCTCCCGTGTCCGCATTCAGGGAAAGCGTCAGCGATTCCGGCTCCGTCTGCCAGCGGAGCGCAGGCACGCCCGTGTCGCTCATGTCCGCAAGAATACGCACGGCGAATCTTGCCAGATTCGAGGCGTCCAAACCCGTGATTCTTTTATTGCCGTTCACATCCGCCACTTTATGCCGGATACCGGTGAGCGGCGTTTCACCCAGAACCGCCAGCGCAATGCTGCGCGCGTCTTCGGCTGAAAGATTTTCAGGATCCGGAGATTCGTTTTTTGCCGGTCTGAGCGTATAGTCGCCCTTCACGGCATCCGGGAAAAGATAAGTCCCGTCAGCCGAAGTTTCGGCAAAGTAAGTCTCTGTTTTTCCTGTGTAAAAATTCAGACCTTCAAGGATCATTTTCAGACCGGGGACTCCGATATTGTTGCTGAAATACGTCACTTTTCCCGAAACTGCATATACTTTCGGATTCACCGTGACCGGAAATTCGTAGGATACCGATTTTCCGCCGGAATATGCCGTGACCTTTATCAGCGTTTCTCCGGTGCTGTCTGCCGGAAATGTCAGCGTCAGCATATTCCCTGATACAGATGCGCCGACGAGTGAGACATTATCGCTCGCTGCGGAAAAGGTCATTGCCGCGACATCATTGTCAATATCTGTGAAAAATCCGCTCAGATTCAGCGTCTCAGGCGGATCGCCGGCTGCAGCTGTTACCGCGGGAATGACCCCGGAAACCGGCGGATCGTCAACAGAGTTCACTGTGACCGTGAAGCTGTCTTCGGCAGATTTGCCGTCAACCGTGCCTTTCACGCTGATGACTGCCTGACCGTTCTGATTCGGGAGATATTTCAGCGTGAGCGTGTTTCCGCTCACAGCAGCGGAAAGCAGAGCCGGATTGCTGTTTGAGGAAAGCGTTTTCACAATTGCCGAAACATCGCTGTCAATATCCGAAAATACGCCGCTCAGGTCAATGAGCGTGTCCGGAGCGTCCTCGTCAACAGTCAGATCGGCGATTGCATTTGCTGCGGTCGGCGGGTCGTCAACCGGATTCACCGTCACAGCGAGATTGAAAACATTGCTGTTTGCGGAACCGTCGCTGACAGATACCGGAACCGTCAGGATGCCGTTAAAATCGGCATTCGGTTTTATCGTATTTCCGGAAACCGTGTAATTTGAACCGCTTTGAACCGTCAGCGAAAATCCTGCCGGATAAGTATCGCTGCCGCTTACGGTCAGATCGCTCAGATTGATTGCCAGTGCGGTAAACTCATCGGCGATTAAAGGCTTCTGTCCGGTAATCACAGGCGCATCATTGACCGCAGTTACAGTAACCGTGAAAGCCGTTTCTGCAAAAAGCCCGCCGGTGTCTGTTCCTCTTACGGTGATATTTGCGGTTCCGCCGGCATTTGCAGTATAAGCAAGCGTCAGATTGCCTCCTGAAATACTTGGAGTTGCCAAGCCGGAATTTGTGTTTGACTGAACAGAGTAAACAAGCCCGGATGCTCCGTCTTCAGTGTCGTTAAACGAAGTCAGCAGATCAATCACGGTATTTGCCGAGTCTTCATTTACGGTTACATTTGAAATGCCCGATGCTGTCGGCGGACAGTTGATATATGCGTTTGCAGTTGCACCTGCAGAATCTCCGCCCGCATTTGCGGCTTTGACTTCGTAATTGTAAGTTGTGCCGCAGGTCAAGCCTGTATCGCTGTATGATGTTGCATTTGC
>DYRK01000144.1:0-5587 GCA_020718785.1 Desulfatirhabdium butyrativorans
CTCATTTCTCACTTCTCACTTCTCACTCCTCATTTCTCACTCCTCATTTCTCACTTCTCACTTCTCACTTCTCACTCCTCACTTCTCACTCCTCATTTCTCATTTCTCATTTCTCACTTCTCACTTTCTACTGCCACGCATCTTCATGAAGCTCTCCTTTATAGATGATACGCGCATCTCCTTCAAGATAAACATTAAAGAACCGCCCTTTTTCCTGTTCATAGTGAACGGTCAGATATCCGCCGCTTCCCGTAAGCACACGGATCGGAGACAGAATTCCGGTTTTATATGCCGTGACAATGGCAGCGGCAACACAGCCCGTTCCGCATGCCAATGTCTCATCTTCAACCCCGCGCTCGTAAGTCCGGTTGGCAATGCTGCCGTCGGATTGCCGGGATACGAAATTAACATTGGTTCCGGCGGGCGCAAAAACTTTGTGAAAGCGGATTTCTCTGCCCTGCCGAATGACCTGGGCAGACCTGATATCTTCTGTCAGTTTCACTGCATGGGGAACCCCGGTATTTATGCTGCTGACGCTCATAGAACCGTTTTCTGTTTCAATGCTGTAGTCTCGGATATGGCCCGGGTCAGTCATTTTTATCTTCACCTGATCCCCTATAACCTCGGCAGAGATAATACCGGCAAGGGTTTCAAAAGACATCTCTGTTCCTGCGATACCGTTCATGTAAGCAAATCGGGCCGCACACCTTGCGCCGTTTCCGCACATCTCCGCGGTGCTTCCGTCAGAATTGAAGAAACGCCATCGGAAGTCAGCGATATCAGAGTGTTCAATCAGTATCATCCCGTCCGCGCCTACGGACATCTTTCTGCGGCAGACCTTTGCAACAAAGTCCGGCAAGCCCTTTTCCTCATCAACGATTCGGTTCCGGTTGTCAATGATGATAAAGTCATTGCCGGTTCCGCTGAATTTATAGAAAGCAATATGCGGCATAGTAAATACATTTCGCTCCATGGTCAGTTTTTTTAATTATATTGCTATGTTAATGGTTGTGCTGTATAAGCGGTATCAGAGAACGCAGTGCTGTATTGACAGCCTCGGAATCCGGGAAGTACTTGCGGACATCAGGATCAAGCATCACTGAGCCATCCTCCGATGTAAAATACTGAACATTTACAGTTTCCTCGTTCTGATAAATTTTAACCGTGTGTCCCTGTCTGTAAGCACGATAATATTTGCCTCTGACGCCTTTTTTCTCTGTAAAATCGTATTCGGCAAGCATATTATCATTCTCTGTTTCAGACAGTCTGACTTTCTTCTTCATAAAGCCTCCGTTCCGATTTTGTTGCTTTACGTGAGCTGATGATACGGATGACAGTTTTCTCACTCTCTATATATTCGGCGTGAACAACAAGCAAAATCCTCTTATCAGCAGAAGTTCCGATACTTATATAGCGTTTCTCATTGTCAGAGTGATATTCATCAGAAAACGTGAGCATGAACGAGTCATTGAAGATTGTTTTCGTTTCCTCAAAACTGACCTTATGTTTTCTGAGATTCTTTTCTGCTTTATCTTTATCCCATTTAAACAGCAGTTCTGCAATAGCTGGACTCATAGCCGATGTATTTGCCGAATTACCTGTGAAAAGGGATCAGGCGGCACAGGGTCGCCCTTTTTTCCGCACCCGGAAAGACATAACACAAGGATCATCAAAAGGATACCTGCCGATTTTTTGCCGAAATGATTCAACAGTTTTTTCATACTTTCACGCCATTTAATTTCAGCCGGTTAATTCTGATTCAACTCTCAGACATCTATTTTCTTAGGAAAATTCGGAACCAGCGCAGAGCATTCGGATTTTCCGTCGCCGCGGTAAAAAACAACGGTTCCGTCTGCCTTGCAAATCCAGACCTCTTCAGAACCGTTTTCAAAATATAATGCCGCTTTCTCTTTTATCTCATCTGCTATATTGCCCGAAGATATGACTTCGATGCAGATTTCCGGCGCAACGGAGCATTCTGTTTCGTGCCGGATGCGTTCCAGACGGTTTGACGATGCCCATGCAACATCGGCAACTTTCGTGCCTTTACGGGTTTTTACAGCACACTCGGTCAGTGTTTTTCCGCCTTTCAGCATTGAACGCAAAAGATATGCCAATTCTGCCTGATACAAAGAGTGATATACTTTGGCCGGAGACATTATAATTTGTCCCTTTTCGTTCAGTTCTATCTTAAAAGGTAAATTCCTCAAGCCCGGATGTTCGCATAATTCCTGCCAGTTCATACTATCCTCATCTTTTTCACTGATGCCGCCGATTTCAGTCTGTCCGCTCTCTTTCCCCGCCCCCGCTTTTTTCTCTGTGTCTGAGCCCCGATATTTTCACTCAAACCTTTATAATTGATGTTACGCAGCCGGATGTAAAATCAGGCGATTATCATCTTCCGCTGTCATTCCCGCGAAAGCGTTTTCTACAGATTCCTGCTTCAGCAGGAATGACAGGTGCGTAACGTGAGTTATAACTGATATTCAAGAATTTTCTCTTTGAGCCATAAATTTACTAATGTCTCAGGTAAAACTCCTTTAATATGCGCCAATTTATCAATATTGTCAGATAATTCTTTTTCAACCGCAAAATAATTTTTTTCTGATTTCAAATCCACTTCAAACTCTGTATCACTTTGTAAATCCTCATAATCAGCTAAACTATTAGTATCCCAGAAGTTAGCGGCTTCTTCAATATTTCCAAATTCCTCAGGCAAAATTTCTCTTTTATTTTTTAACATAGCTTCTCCTCTCTTTGGAATCCATATTCCGTGCAGTAACTATCAGTGCTTCTTTACTCAGTTTATATATGAATATTACAGTTAAATATCTACCCGCATTTGTCTGCCCGCGAGCAGAATATAAATTCTCATTCTTTACGTTCGTGATAGCAATCTGACTGAGCGAATTGCAGACGGAAAAATCCCATGACCGGGTACTGCGCTTCTCGGCTTCCTGTTTGATCAAATGCAGAAGAAGAATGACCGCATAACTGTAAATTTTGTTGATTTTGTCCTCACGGCTCATTTCTTCCAATTCTCCGATGAGCAGCAATGCGTCAGGATATCGTTGTTCCTCGATACATTTGCGAAGTTCCAGCAGTTCTTCCATAAATTCCCTCCATGATTCCACTATTCCTTTTTTAGAAAATTCATATATAATATTATAGAATCAGTCAACCCTCCAGCCATCCTTCGGATTTACGCTGCCCGTGTGCCACACGGCCAACCACGGAATAATTACCGATGGAATACACGAATCCGGCTTGACGTACTTTAAAACCAAACCATGTTCGAACTTCACTACAAACTGCAAGGCTTTGTCCATCTGGCGAAAGAATTGCACTTTCCACCCGACACTGATCCTTACTCCTGCCAAGTATTTCCGCTATCTTGATTGTCAAGGTATTCCATATCTCACGACTGTTTGCTGTTCTGTTGATGCCATTAAGCAAGTCAAGAAGCGATTGGAGTCGGGGATTATTCCTCGTAGCATATTCGAAATGGATTGACAGCCCGGTTAGGTTACAGACACGAAGATCGTCCGGATGGCATTTCCTGCCACTCCAAAAACAGGACTTTGCTTCGAGCGGAGTACAGTATTGTTCAGTAGCCGACTGAATGGCAATCTCTTCAAGAAAGCGTCTTTCCGACAGACTGCTTATCACTAAGAATTTCTTCAATACCCGTTTTCCTGTCACAGCACAGCGCGCAAGTTCTGACGGCAATACCCGCTTCTGACTGACTTCACATTGTTCTAGAATTCCTTTCCTGACGTAATTTCCGCTTATTTCACATTGTTCTGCTTCTGAAAGCAAAAGAGGCTGTCTGGTTTCGTGGCAAATTAAAAATTCAGATTTGTGTCCCTTTTTTCCAGAAACAATTGAACACATCTGCTCATCCCTTCGATAACGTCTGCCTGACACTTCGCTGACAGCAAGCTCGGTATCGAGTACCTTTGCTTCCGTAAACTCGCATTGAGCGAGAAGATGTTGCAGCGCAATTGTTCCTGTAACCTGACATTGCTTGAGACATGTTTTAGGAACAGTCTTGCCCGACAGAGCGCATCGTCCCATTTTCGGGACATTATTTAATTCTCCCGTATGCGGTGTAACGGTCAGTATGCTGTCATATTCAAAGTTATCAATTAGGTATTGTGTTTTCACTTTTACCCGGCGGTATAGCCTCCCCTCGACAGAGACCAAGCTCATTTCTAAGCGAGGTGTGAAGTCATTCTCCAACTTTTTCCTTTTTCGCTCATCATCTCCCGCAGCCCTCATCTCCTGCACTTGTCTTTCCAAATAAAAACACGAAAATTCGGAAATCGCCTCGTCCTGTTCCGCAGCTTGTTCCAGTTTGTCGAGATTAATCCCAAGTACGCTGGGGTTTTCAATTTCATCTGGCAATCGTCTGAAACCCAGTCGCTCTGCCTGAATATTATTATGTTCGTCCGGTGAGCATGAAACATCCACGAGACGCTCATAACTGTCATGCGCCACCGTAGCGCGTACACGGACAACAGCATTCCCTTCAAAACAAAGTTGCACCTCTTTGAATTCGACTTTATCGGGACTTCCGTCAAAATTGCGTACCCACTGATGTGCGAGTGTTTCACTCTTTCTTGCGGGATTATGATCAAGGTTATTCACATAATAGATGCCGGTTGCAATGATCCGACTGACTAGCCGAAGGAAGGCGGCAGAACCCGGTGCATAGAGCGTGCCATTTAAAGCTGCACTGGCATTTTCCTCAAAATAGATGTATTTACGTATGCCTCCTTCTTCCACAAGATATACTCCATGTGGTTGCGGAGTGACGCGTGCGCCTAAACTCTTGAAGGCTGCCAAAGTGAAATCGGAGGGATTCATAGATCGTTCGACACCGGGCAAATCCGGGGCCATAGGTCCGTCGTATTCGGCTTGATTCATTCCGCCGAGCATATTATCAATATTTTCCTTTTGTGTCTCCAATATCCTCTTCGCTTCGGCAATGCTTTCCTCTGCCATCCGGGTTGCTTGCTCCACGTTTTTGTCTGCAAGAGAAGCAATGACAAGTTCACGAATTTTATCTTCAAAACTCCCATTCTCTTGTCCATTATCATCATTGATCCCGGCAGCATCGAGCAGAGATTCGATATCACCGATGGCATGAGATGCCATCTGGAGTTTTTCCATCAAACGCCCAACGATGTATTCTTCAAAGGTGCCGCTGAGTATGATATTGAAAACACTGACGCTCGCATACTCAGAAGCCAAGCGTTGTACGCGCCCAATGCGCTGCTCGACAATCATGGGATTCCAAGGAAGATCATAATTGACAAGTACGTTGGCAACTTGAAGATTAAGCCCTTCGGATCCGGCTTCAGTTGAAACGATAACACGAAACTCAGGCGGATTTTTTCGAAAGCGCGCGATAGTCTCCTGATTTCGGGGGCCGGATGCCCCATTGATTATCCCGACTTTAATGCCTTGCGCCTCCAGAAAAGTCCGAATACGGGTCTGGGTCTCCAATCTTCCGGTGAAAACAACTAATCGCCAGTGTGTTGGATTTTTTTGTTTTAGTTTCTCGATTAATACGGCAAGTCCA
>DYRK01000144.1:5687-11777 GCA_020718785.1 Desulfatirhabdium butyrativorans
ATCCCCAATAAACTTATCAACAAAATCGTCTGTGCTACCAAAGGGGTTTTGGTGTCCCCGTGCAACGGCTAGTAAATCCGCCAGCGAGTATATATCCCACAGGCGGTTCTGTATCGGCGTTGCAGTTAGCATGAGTACGAAACGAAATCGGCGAGCTTCCAAAGCCTTCCTGAATTTTATGGCTACCTTAGGTGGTTTGGGGACGCCATAGAGGTTTTTAAGCTTGTGTGCCTCATCCAGCACCAGCATCTGATAACGATCCTCCGGAATTCCATCAAGATAGCGTTGCGCCGAATGGTAGGTTGTAATGACAGCGCCCTTCTCATTGGGATCAGCATTGATAAGCTTTTTCCCGGTAGCAATTTCCGATGAAATCCTGAATTTTGTCTTCAACTCTTCCTGCCATTGGGGACCGAGCAACTTGGGGCAGACAATAAGGACTTTGGAAACGCGTGAGCGCACAATCAATTCACTGATGATCACACCGGCGCTAATCGTCTTTCCAAGTCCGACATCGTCGGCGAGCAGGGTAACAGGCAGACGACGACAGAATGTGATGAGATTTGTGACCTGATGTTCATAGGGATCCACCAGATCCTGCCAACGGTATGCAGACTTTATATCCTTACGCGTCTTAATGACTATAGGATCGGTTAAATCCCATTCGAGGCCCGCCCGATATACGAGGTACTCTTCTGGAGTGGTCTTCCGGCGAAGTATTTTTATTTGCACTGACATGTGACCTCATATCTGTGCTGACTCTTTCAATTAACTGATAGCCGTTCTGCATTGGCAGAATTGCCTAATAAATAAAGCGTTTCCATAATGCTGCGATAATCATCCGCATCTAAAATTACTACCTCTCTGTCTTCCTTCAGAGATACGGATATAGGCTTCTGATTATTCAGCACATCATCAAAAATAAATACAATGTTTTCTTTAAATTTATCAAAGGTTATCTGTTGCATTTATATCTCCTTTTGCACAGTCATCATTGACAACACCTTCAATTACTTATATGGCAAGCTGCCTTTCAGTTTCTTTTACAGCCGCCATGACATTTTCCGCAGCCGTTCCGCCGAATGATTTCCGCCGGCTGATCATCTGTTCTATGGTCAGAAAACTGAAAATATCTTCCGAAATCAGGGGAGAAAAGGTTTTCAATTCTTCGAGACTCAGTTCATGCAGTTCCTTTTTCTGACGCAGCGCGTATGCAACCGCTTTGCCTGCACAGCTATGTGCTTCCCGGAACGGCATTCCTTTGGTTACGAGATAATCCGCCATATCGGTGGCATTCAAAAAGCCGGAACCCGCGGCACGATACATCACGTCTCTGTTGATTTTCATGGTCGGAAGCATTGCCGCATAAATTTCAATGCAGGCTTTCAGCGTATCCGCAGCCTCGAACAGCGGTTTTTTGTCTTCCTGCATGTCCCGATTGTAAGTCATGGGCAATGACTTCATCAGGGTCAGCAAGGCAATCAGACTGCCGAACACGCTCCCGGTTTTTCCACGCACCAATTCTGCCACATCCGGATTTTTCTTTTGAGGCATAATGCTGCTGCCGGTAGAAAATGCGTCTGAAAATTCCACAAAGCCGAACTCCGCCGAAGACCATAAAATCAGTTCTTCGGACAGACGGCTGAAATGAACCATGCAAAGACTCGCTGACGCGAGAAATTCTATGATGAAATCCCGGTCTGCCACTGAATCCATGGAGTTTGCCGATATTTTCGGAAAATTCAGAAGTGTTGCTGTGTAATGCCGATCAATAGGATAAGTCGTTCCGGCAAGAGCAGCACTTCCGAGAGGCATAACATCCGTGCGTTTCAGCCCGTCCCGAAATCGTTCCGAGTCCCTTGTGAACATCTCATAATATGCCATGAGATGATGAGACAAAAGCACCGGCTGCGCGCGCTGCAAATGCGTATATCCGGGTAGAACTATATCAATATTTGTCTTTGCAAGCGTCACGATCACTTTTCTTAATTGCTGTAGTAATGCAATGATGTTAAGGGTTTCCGCCCGCAGATACATCCGAATATCCAATGCTACCTGATCGTTGCGGCTTCGTGCCGTATGAAGTTTTCGGGCAACTGTTCCTACGATCTGAAACAGCCGGTCTTCTATGTGCATGTGAATATCTTCGAGACTGTCATCAAAGCGGAACTGCCCATGCTCAATCTCCGTCTTGATCTGTTCGAGTCCCTGAACCAATACCGAAGCTTCCCCGTCCGTGATAATTCCGACTTTTGCCAGCATCTTACAGTGGGCAATGCTGCCCTCGATGTCATATGCGTAAAGCCTGCGGTCAATCTGAATGGACGAAGTAAAGGCTTCTGCAAGTTTGTCGGTTTTTTCGGAAAATCTGCCGTCCCACGGTTTTTCAGACATTTTAATATCTTTCATTTTGTTCAAAAGTTCCTGCTATGAGATAAACAAGAAATTTATCCGGTTTGATAATTGGGGTTCCCCGGAAATATCCAATATCCAAGAGATCATTATCGCCGCTGACGATACATGCTGCATCGCCGCTGATTGCAAGTTCCAGAAATTTATTATCTTTCGGATCGCGGCAAATCGAAACATTCTCCGTGATCTCTATAAGAATTGTTTCCTGAACCAGTGTATCTAAAAAGCATTCCTTTTCTTCTTGAAGCAGGTAACGGTCGAATTTTTTTCGATTTAAAACTTCAACTAATTCTTTCAGTGTCGGCCATGAAATCAGAATACTGCCATGATCAAGAGCGGTATGGAAAGCCTGCCCCGGCGTTGATTGCTTGAATAGGAGTGCGCTGACAATCACGTTTGTATCGAAAACATAGCGTTTCCTATCCTTCATTCAGCATTGACTCCAGCATGTCTGAAGTCAGCCCTCTTTTTTGTGCTTTCCGGCTAATCTCACTCATAACTTTCTTTAATGAATTTTTGCTCTTGTCTGCCTCGATAAGCCGGATACTGATCAGCGTTTCCAGTTTACGCCGGTCATTCAGAGAAAGCGTTTTGAAAGCCCGTGCTGCTTCCTCGTCAATTTGAAAAGTGATTTGCTCCATTCCTATTTTGCTCCTTTAACAGAAATTCTATCCAGCTTTTTTTGAGAGACGAAGGGAGAGGTTTCCTGCAAATCATGCCGAAATTATGCAAGATGAAATTCCCTCTCCCAAGAACGAAAAATCTTAAACCGCCTTTCTAATCGGCTCTCATCCGGTTAATCCGTCTTGACTTCCGGGCTATTTTCCGCCGGACCTTGCGTCTGTTCCATTCTTTTTTAGATAACTTCTTTTCTCCCATTGTAATCTCCTTTCATAAGATAAACCGATACATCATATCGGTCAGTAGTGATAACGTGCCTGAATTATATAAACGATTTCATCATCAAAACGATAAACAAGACGATGTTCATTATCTATTCGTCTTGACCAGCAACCGGATAAGTTGAATTTCAAAGGCTCCGGTTTTCCTTTTCCCCTTTCAGGATGCCTACAAATATCTATACAGAATTCAACAATCCGCTTCAACTTTTTCGGCTCTTTTTCTCGCCATTGTTCCAGATCATTCATAGCCGTAGGCATCCATAACAGCTTGTGCATCCAAAGGAACTCCTTTTCCGTTTCTGAACTCATCCAGACCCCGCATCAGTCGTTCCGCATTGACCGGAGAACGGAGAAGATATGCTGTTTCCACAATATTTTCAAAATCTTCTGCATCTATCATAATTACTCTTTTTTCATTCTGTTCAATACAGACAGGTTCACGCGTGTCGGTCAATTCATCTATCAGATTTTCAAGATGTTGTCTGACATAGTGATAAGTTACAGTTTTCATGGAAATCAGTTACTCCTTATTCCGTTGCAAATGGCAAATCCCGGCATCATAAAAAAATTACTACCCGTTCACCATCTTCTGAATCCTCAGCCTGAGCGCATTCAGACGGATAAAACCTTCAGCATCCCTCTGGCGGTAAACGCTGTCATCTTCAAACGTGGCAAAATCCTTCTGATAAAGCGATCTCTCGGATTTGCGTCCGACTGCCCGGCAGTTTCCTTTGTAAAGTTCCAGCCGGACCGTGCCTGAGACATGCTTCTGGGTTTCATCAATCATTTTCTGCAACATCTTCATCTCCGGAGAGAACCAGAAGCCGTAATATACCAGTTCGGCATATTTTGGGATCAGCGAATCCCTGATGTGCATGACTTCCCGATCCATAGTAATAGATTCCACGGCAATATGGGCAGCCCTCAGAATCGTGCCTCCGGGAGTTTCATAAACCCCTCTGGATTTCATTCCTACAAAGCGGTTTTCAACGATATCCGCTCTGCCGATACCGTGCTTTCCTCCGATCATATTCAGAATCTTGAAGAGATTCGCGGGAGAGAGTTTTTTGTCGTTGATAGCCACCGGATCACCCTGACTGAATGTAATCTCAATGACTTCGGCATGATCCGGAGCCTCTTTGGGAGAAACGGTCAGAGTGAAAATATCTGCCGGAGCCTCATTCCAGGGGTCTTCCAATACGCCGCCTTCATAACTGATATGAAGGAGATTCCGGTCTGTGCTGTAAGGCTTTGCATGAGTAGTCGGAACTTTGATTCCGTGTTCCGCTGCAAAATCCATCAACGCAGTCCGCGAGGTGAGATTCCATTCACGCCAGGGCGCAATGATTTTTATGCCCGGATCGAGCGCGAGATAACTCAGTTCGAAGCGTACCTGATCGTTGCCCTTGCCGGTCGCGCCGTGACTGACCGCGTCCGCTCCCTCGATCCTTGCAATTTCGATCTGCCGCTTTGCAATCAGGGGTCTGGCAAGAGAGGTTCCCAGAAGATACTGTCCTTCATAAATCGCATTGGCACGGAATGCCGGAAAAACATAATCCCTGATAAATATCTCTCTTAGATCATCAATATAAACCTTTTTGGCTCCGGTTTTCCGGGCATTTTCCTCGATGGTATCCAGTTCTTCGCCTTGTCCGATATCGGCTGAAAATGTAATCACCTCACAGTTGTACGTCTCGATAAGCCATTTCAGAATCACCGATGTATCAAGACCGCCCGAATATGCCAGCACCACTTTTTTTATTTTATCACTCATAGTCAATCCTTGATAGGAGGTTCGGGGTAAGAGGTTCGAGGTGAGAGGTGCCCCTGACCCCGAACCTCTGACCTCTCACCCGATTATTAAGGCTTCAAGTACAGCCTTGTGCAGATGAAGCTTGTTTTCAGACTGATCCCAGACCACAGAAGACGGTCCTTCCAGAACCTCTTCGGTCATTTCATAGCCTCTGTAAACCGGCAGACAGTGCATGACGATAACGTCTTTCGAAGCCTTTTTTACAAGTTCCGCATTGACCTGAAAGGGACCGAATGCTTTCTGTTTTGCTTCTTTGTCCTGCTCCTGCCCCATGCTGACCCAAGTATCCGTATAGATTACATCGGCATTTTTCACGGCTTCCGCCGGGTCTGACATCAGCGTAATCCGACCGCATTTTTTCTCCAAAGCTTTTTCCATAACCTTTTTATCGGGAAAATAGCCTTCGGGACATGCCAGCACCAGATTCAGCCCTATTACCGCGGCAGCATTGATCCATGAATTGGCTACATTGTTGCCGTCACCCACCCATACGATCTTCAAAGCTTTGCAGGCTCCTTTGCACTCGATCACCGTCATAATGTCGCTCAAGACCTGACAGGGATGATACAAATCGCTCAGGGCATTGATTACCGGGATGCTTGAATATTCTGCAAATTCTTCGATCAGACCCTGTGAGTAAGTCCGGATAACCAAAGCGTCCATATACCTCGAAAGGACTCTGGCAACATCTTTTACAGGCTCATTCCGGCTTAACTGGGTATCTTTTGCATTTATAAAAATCGGCGTTCCGCCCAACTGTGCAGTTGCCGCTTCAAAAGAAATCCGGGTACGCGTGGAAGGCTTGTCAAAAAGGAGTCCCACGGTTTTTCCCGCCAGAACATTCTCGCGTATCCCCTTTTTATGTCTTTCTTTCAGTTCGAATGCCCGCTTGAAGAGTTTTTCAAAATCCTCTTCCGAAAGTTCCGAAAGTGTCACTATGTCTTTTTTCATCATAACTCCTAG
>DYRK01000801.1 GCA_020718785.1 Desulfatirhabdium butyrativorans
GGCTTGGGAACGAGGAAAGTCTGAACAAAAGAGAACAGATGCCTGCATATATATCTGTTTTATGAGGATGGTTATGGAACAAGAAAGTTCTGCGGCTGTCAGAGATGAGCCGAATCCACAGTATCTTACGGTTATCGAAGCAGAGAAATCTTCGGATTTCCGAGAAAATGAGGGGATACCCGGAAGAAAAAGAGGACACGGTCCTCCGCAATTTTTCAGGCGATGCAAAAAGGCGATTGCAGTGCTGTCGCTCTCATGCTGTTTTGTCAGTATCCCTGTAATGGTCAACAAGGCTTTGCCGCCTTTGTTGCCTCGGACAGAAAATGCCGGAAAATTCTCTGAATTGCCGAAAGTACCGGTATCGGATACCTTATCTGAAATATCCGAAAACAGACAGGAGGCAAGCCCCATCTGTTATGTGCCGGAAGCCGGATCTTTGGCACTGTCTGATATTCATTTATCCGAAAACAGACAGGAGCCAAGCCCCATCTGTTCTGTGCTGGAAGCCAATTCCGCTGAACCGTCCGAATCATCAGAAACCGGACAGGCAAAGTCAGAGGTGAAATCCGCGGACTTGCCACAATCGTCTCACTTATCCGAACTATCCGAAAACAGACAGGAATCAAGTCCGATCTGTTCTGTTATTGAGGTCAAATCCGCTTCACTGTCTGAAAACCCCGAAACCGGACTGAAACTGTCAGAGGTCATTCCCAAGCTAGGGCTTGGGAACGAGGGTAAATCCCAATCGTCTGAAACCGGACAGGCAAAACCGCTCCGTTCCGTATCAAGGGCGAAAACAGCGGCTTATGATCCTTTTCCTGTTTCAAAACGTCTTAAAAAACGGGTTGATTTCTGGATAAAAGTGTTCGGGGTCTTCACAGCAGATCAGATTATTGTTTACGACAGCCGGTACGCGGGTGTGGTCTATGAAATAATTGATACCGTAAGTCCTGAATTTCAGGGGATGGTGGACAGAGTTGCCCAGCAGAAATACGAGCAGTTCCTTGCAGCCATGCCCTGGGATTCTCCGCAGAGTATGACCGGAGAACAGCGAAGGATTTACTCCCTTTACAAACATATTCCCGGATTGACCGAGGAAGCGATGAAAAACGCTTCGAATCGGGTAGTTACTCACAGAGGTCTTTCAAATACATTCAAAGCCGCAATTATCCGTGCAGGCGATTATCTTGACGCCATGAAGCAGATTTTGGCGGAACAGAACCTGCCCGAGGACCTTGTCTATCTGACCCTGATCGAATCGAAATTCAATCCTTATGCCCTCTCTTACATGGGCGCGGCAGGTGTTTGGCAGTTTATGCCGAGAACAGGAAAGCATTACAACCTCACAATCAACGGGCTGATAGATGAGCGCAGGGATCCTGTCCTTTCCACACGTGCCGCGGCATTTCTTCTGGATCATAACTATAAACTTCTGAAATCATGGCCCCTTGCTGTAACGGCATACAATCACGGTGTGAAAGGGGTAAGGAACGCGGTAGCGAGTCTGAACTCGGAAGATATCGCAGATATCGTGGAAAGTTATGACGGACCCAGATTCGAATTCGCTTCGCGCAATTTTTATGCGGAGTTTCTGGCTGCCCGTGAGGTAGCCACCCGATATAAAGAGTATTTCAAAGATATCGAAGTCAGCAGACCGCAGACCGTTGAGGCAATGAAACTCTCCGATCATATTGCAGCGCAGACTTTGGAACAATATTTCGAAATTCCCATAGATACTATCCGGGAAATGAATCCGGCACTTGACGACTCCGTTTTTATAGGGAAAAATTTTATTCCCAAAGAGTATCCGCTGAATGTGCCTGCTCACCGGAAGGAAGAATTCGAACAGAGATATAAAACTATTCCGGCCGAATTGAAATATGACTATGTCCTGCCTCAGATAAAATACCGGGTCAGAAAGGGGCAGACGCTTTCAAACATCGCAATGTCGCATAACTGTTCGGTAAAGGAGTTTATGCGGCTGAACGGAATCAGCAATCCCCGGAGGATCAGAGTCGGGCAATGGCTGAACATCCCCGGACAGTATCTTCAGATCGGAGAGACGCCGGAACCGGATGAAACAGCCTCTGCTGAAACCATAACAGATAATCAGATCGTAAATGACGGAGAAATGCCGGATGAGCCTGTTTCTGCCGAAATCCGAACAGATGTTTCTGCCGAAACCGGAACAAATCATCGTGTCAGAAAGGGGCAGACGCTGGGAAGAATTGCAAGGCTCTACAATACGTCTCCGAAAGCCATCATAAAATTGAATTCCATCAAAAATCCCCAGCACATCAGAGCGGGTCAGAAGCTGAGAATTCCCGAAGGATGATATAAAGAGAGAAGTGAATAGTGAGAAGTGAATATTCTTAGCACCGGCATAAACTGAGCTTTCTGTGTCATTCCGAGCGTTCTGTGTCATTC
>DYRK01000802.1 GCA_020718785.1 Desulfatirhabdium butyrativorans
GCGATGCTTCCGGCGGTGCCGTCAACGTGGTGCTGAAGGGGATTCCGGACGAAACAGTTTTGAAGGCCAGTGTCGGTACCGAGTACAACACGCAGGTAACCGGCAATGATGATTTTCTAACCTATGAAGGCGGCGGAGTTAACCTCTGGGGTAATGACCGCGGAGGACGAAACAACCAGCAGATACCGAGCAATAGCTGGAAAGGGGCCGTGGGTACCACCCGCGATGAGCCGCCGCCCGCTTATAATTTTTCAGTAACGGCGGGCGGGAAGAAAACGGTGATCGATGATCTGCGCATCGGCGGCCTGGCCAATTTTTACCACAAACATAAATCGTCCTATTTTAATAACGGGATGAAGGACTCCTACTGGGTAGAGAGCACGAATGCCCCGAAGCTGACACCCCAGACCAAGCAGGGAACGGCTTCTTCTCCGGTAACGCAACCCGGCGATAATTTCAAAACCTCTCTTTTTGATGTCTCGCAGGGAAGCGAAGAGGTTCAATGGGGAACTCTTGGAGCGGTGGGGATTGAAAACGAAGATCATGCGCTGACGTTCCTTTACATGCGCACCCAATCCACAAAAGATACCGCTACGATTGCAGAAGATACCCGCGGCAAGGAATATTTTGTTACCCGCAACGTGCCCGGCTATGATCCGCTTGCTCCGAATGCGGACTATCAGGATGCGGCACCCTACCAGCGGAATCAGACGCTGGAATACATTGAGCGGAAAACGGAAACGTTTCAGTTGAGCGGCGAACATACGCTGCCGCTTCCGGAAGTCGGGCTGCCCGGTTTTTTTGTGTTGCTCCCTCCGGAAGGGGACTGGACGGTTGCAAAGAGTATGTCCGGCCTCAACAGCCCGGATAAGCGGCTGTTCGGTGAAAAATGGCTGCCGGGAACACCGGATTCTGTTTATTACAATCTGGGCTTCCCGCCATGGGTTCCTCCGTTCTCCATCCCGATCGAAGGAGTTCCGGCAGGTTATTACCAGAATAAGCCGGAAGCCTCCTTTACGATGGGAAACATGCAGCGGATATGGAAGGACATTTCCGAGAAGAGCGAACAGTATTTTGCAAACGGCAAGCTGCCGTTTGAGCAGTGGAGCGGAGATAAAGGCTACCTGAAATTCGGCGGGTTCCGCGACGAAGTGCACCGGAAATATAATCAGGATTCCTTCAGTAATTTCAGACCGGCCAATGATTCCTCTGGAACAATTTCAGGGAATCAAGACACCGGTCCTGAGTTGCCGTGGGATCAATCCTGGAGTACCGTTTTTCCTTCCGAATATCATCAGGTTACAGCGGCTGATATCGATATAGACTATACGGCCGAGCAAAAACTTTCCGCTGCCTATTACATGGTGGACATGCCCCTCTGTCCGTTTTTCAAGGTTCTTGGCGGAAAGCGGTTTGAACAGACCGAACTCCGCATTAATCTGGAGCCGGAAAGTGACGTTCGCTTGCCCTCTCCGGAAGGAGGCAGTGATGGGCTGAAACCGGGGCAGGGCGATGTGACCTATGAGCAGGAAGATATTCTCCCTGCACTGGGCTTTGAATTCAAACCGGTCGATCCGTTGATCTTCCGGGCTTCATACAGTGAAACGGTCGCCCGCCAGACCTTTAAAGAGATGACACCGATTCAACAGGTGGAATATCTCGGGGGCGATGTGTTCATTGGCAACCCGGATTTGACCATGAGCGCCTTGAAAAATTATGACCTGCGGGTGGATTACACCCCGGTCGAGGGAAGCCTGATTTCGGCTTCCTGGTTCAAAAAAGAGATAAAAGACCCGATCGAATATATTCAGAAACGTGCTGACAATATCGGCCCCTACACGACACCGGTCAACTATCCGGAGGGCGAACTGATCGGGTACGAGCTGGAAGTCCGTCAGCAGCTGGGGCGGCTTTGGAGCCCGTTGGAAGGGTTGGCCGTCGGAGCCAATGCCACGATTATGCATTCTGATGTGACGTTAACCACCAATGAGGCCGCTAAGCTGGAATTGCTCGGCTTCCCGGAGCCGACGCGCGATATGATGAATGCTCCGGAGCATCTCTATAACCTCAACCTGACGTATGATATTGAAAAAACCGGCACTCAGCTCGGGCTGTTTTATACCGTGCAAGGCGATATGCTGGTTGTCGGATCGGGACAATACAATGGAAACTATGTCCCCAGTGTTTATGCCAAAGAGAACGAGACGCTGAATTTCAGCATTTCTCAAAAAATCGGGAAGTATTTGAAGGTCACCTTTAAGGCAAAAAACCTGCTGAATCCGGAGATTCAGGAAGTCTACCGATCCGGACATATTCCTGATGGCGATATGATCAAAACCTCTTACACCAAGGGGATTGATTATTCTCTCAGTCTGGGTGCCGAGTTTTAACAAAGGGCTCATAGAGAGCTAACAGGTTTGAGTTAT
>DYRK01000145.1:0-2074 GCA_020718785.1 Desulfatirhabdium butyrativorans
CGGGGAACCTCCCCGGCAAGTGCGTTCCCAAGCAGGGGCTTGGGAACGAGAAAAATGCCCCCGGCCGCTCCCGGCGGATTGACAAATCCGCCGGAAATGCTTGGGATTTGTCAATCCCAAGCGAGCATTTTTCCTCGTTCCCAAGCCGGGGCTTGGGAACGAGAAACGAGAAAAAAACTTTTCGATCTGTCAGGACACTTTTTTGCCTGAGACGATATCATGAAGAAACCGGCTGGCTCTTTTCGGCTCGCTGAACCGGAACCCGGCGCAGGAGATGTACAGATATTGTTTTGCCCTTGTCATTCCGACATAAAACAGCCTGCGTTCTTCCTCCAGCCCCTCATCCATCATTCTGTAATGAGGAAAAAGTCCGTCTTCGCATCCTACCATAAAGACCGCTTTGAATTCCGTGCCTTTGCTTTTATGAACAGTCATAAGAGACACTTTGTCCTCATTATCTTCGGCTTCTTTATCTGTAAACAAAGCGATATCTTCGAGAAATGAGGCTGATACCTGTCCTTCCGCAGTATTCACCAGTTCGTAAACATTGCCGGTCCGCTGCAAAAGTTCGTCTTTATCTCCCTTGCAGTAGTCTTTGAGATATTCTTCATATCTGATTTTTTCAATAAGGTCTGTCAGAATGCCTCCTGCATCTTTTGCTGTGTCAATCGAATCTATGAGTTGAAATAAATTCGAAAGCTCTTTGAACATCGCTCCTTTTACTTTTTTTTCGGCAACAGCATTCCGGGCTGCGGACATCAGGCTTTCTTCTCCGCCTGACTGTCTGATTTTTGCGATACTTTTCGGTCCGATTCCCCGGCGCGGGACGCTCAGGACGCGCAGAAATGCCTCATCGTCTTTAGGGTAAACAAAAAGCGTGAGATATGCCAGCAGATCAAGGATTTCCTTTCTTTCAAAAAATCCCTTTCCCCCGACAATCTGATAGGGAATGCCAGCGATCCGCAGCGATTTTTCAAAATTGAGAGATAAAAAACTCGCTCTGTATAAGACGGCAATCTCGTTGAGCCGGGTCTTGTCTGAAAACAGTTTCCTGATCTGATTCACTACTTCGGCTGCCTCGCTTCTCTCGTCGCCGTATGTCTTAAAAGAGATCAGACCTCCGGGAATATCGGAGAAGCAGACTTTGTCGGTCCGAAAGCGGTTGTTCTGTATGAGTTTGTTCGACAGATTTACGATTTCCGATGCAGAGCGGTAATTCTGCTCCAGTTTGAATACGATTCCGTCTGCAAATAACTTATCAAATTCGATAAAGTTTTTTATATTACTGCCTCTGAAACCGTAAATGGACTGCCAGTCATCTCCGACCAGCATGACATTTCCGTTCATTTCAAGCAGCCGGATAATATCTGCCTGAACCGTGTTGGAATCCTGCCATTCGTCAACAAAAATGAACTGAAACAATTGTCTGTACTGTTCCCTGACTTTTTCATCATGAGCCAGCAGGTCACGGGTGAGCATGAGCAGATCATCGAAATCAACAGCATTGCGTTTTATCAGGGCTGCATTATAAGCATTGTATATCTCATAAGCTCTTGTTTCGCCCACGGGTACGATCTTTCTGCTGAAAGTCTGTTTCGGATTGCCGGAGTTTTTGGCTTCCGAAATCAGACCGGAAGCAAATCCGATATATTTCTTATCCAGTTTGAACACATCGCAGACAATCTCTTTCAGCAGGGCATCTTTCTTGCTCTCATCAAATACCTGAATATAGCTGTATCCTAAAAAGTCAAGATGATCCTTTAATATGAGGAGACATGCCGAATGAAATGTTCTCACCCATTTGAATTTAAACAGCGGAACACTTACGCGGGACCCAAGCCGCGTCTTCATTTCATTTGCAGCTTTGTTGGTAAAGGTGATCGCCAGAATCCGGTGCGGCGAATATCCCTTTTGAATGAGATAAATAATTTTCTCTATGACTGTACGTGTCTTGCCGCTGCCCGCGCCGGCAGCCACCAGCATGGGTTTGCCGATGTATCGGACAATCTCCTGCTGTGCCTGAGATAATTTCTGACTTGCCGTATTCATATTTTCTCCTATATATACTGTACAT
>DYRK01000145.1:2174-11720 GCA_020718785.1 Desulfatirhabdium butyrativorans
TGATACTATTTGATTTTAAATTTTACTTCCCATTCTTTATTTCCCTCACGGACCGCAATATAATCGCTTCCGATATAGGTGACAGCAATTGTATCAGTAATGAGACCGCCTGTTTTGACGATACGGTCGTTTACCACAGCGAGCCGTTTTTCCGGATCGCCGGACCAGACCAATGCCTGAAGTTTCAGCCGCGGATCATCCATTTCCTTTGCCCGCTCAGGCTCCGCCGATGCCGAAGTCTGACGAGGCTGTTTTACAGCATTCTGATTTTTGTCCGGTTCACGGCTTCGGGTCACAGGCGGCACAGATACAGGAGCTGTTTTTTCAGGCAGTCTGACAGCTTTTTCAACTTCCGGTTTCAGTGTCGGAGTAAAACTCGGCGGAGATTTATCAGCCTTTTCCTGCTTCTTCACAGATGATTCTGTCCGGAACGCTGCTTTTTCAGGCTTTTCAACTTCCGTTGCGGCAGGATTCAGCGGCAATTTTTCCGGTTCACGGTTTCGGATCACAGGCAGCACGGATACAGGAGTTATTTTTTCAGGCAGTCTGACAGCTTTTTCAACTTCTGTTTTCAGTGCTGCACCGAGGCTCGGCGGAGATTTATCTGCTTTTTCCGGATCACGGATATTCTTTGCAGCCGGTTCGGATATGGGAATCGTTTTTTCAGAAAACAGTGCAGATTCCTGCGTTCCGGCTTTTACTTCGGCAACCGGCTTTTCCGGAAAAGGACTTGCAGCTTTATCTTGTTTCCGACCCGCAGATTTCTTTCGGTCAGGAGAGATCGTATCGCCTGTTTTTTCAGTAATTACAGATTGTAGTGAATCAGCGGCAGTTTTTTTCGCAACAGAATTGTCTTCAGTATGACTATAGGAAACAAGCTTTTGTTTCTGAGTCAAAAACAGCCACAGTCCCCCGAACACAATCAGAAGAACCGCGGCAAGGGATACAAGCCTGTTCAGCCTCTGTCTCACTTTTGCCTGCTGACGGATCGTTTTTTTAATATCTGTTCTCCGGAGCCTGGGATGATCAAAGTCCGAAGTTTCGGCTGATTCTGTTTCCGGCTCACGGATATGATGAAAATCTCCGCTTTCAAGTTTTTTGAGAGCCTTTAATATGGAACTCACCGTTCACGCTCCTTTCTTTAAGTGAGAATTGAAAAGTGAGAAGTGAGAAATGGCTGACTTCTCAATTCTCACTTCTCACTTCCAAGATGGGGAATTGCCAATGACTTCATCTCATTGTAAAGAATGATCTTTGTCATGGGACCTACCACGCCGTCAACGCGCAGTCCGTGTTTTTCCTGAATCTTTTCTACGGCTTCTTTGGTCGGATCGTCATAGCTCGTATTGATTTCAATATCTCCGAATCCTATATCCCTGAGAAGCATTTTCAGCGTCACTACCGCGTCGTCCGAAGCATCCCTCGGAATGACTCCCGGATAGGCAAAAAAATTCTTCCAGGGAATGTAAACCGCGCCTGACCAATATAATTCTACTTCATCGGATTCGGCTTTTACCGATTTATTTTTGTCTCTGAAAGTCATAAGCGTATCATTGAATCGGACAAGAGGCAAATATCCGATGGGAATCCCCGCAGGCGAATGAAACACAAATATTGCAGGCAGATTCAGTTTCCTTACCAATTCGATGTCTCCGTCTGCACGGGTAAGCAGAAGCCCGTTCTGAGTGGTACCGAGCCGGAAAAATGTCTCGTCATCTTCCATACTCTCCAGATACGGCTTTATGACTCCTTCGGTATCCCAGAGGTCCAGCAGCACTTTCAGGGCAGCGGTCCTTGAAGAGCGAGGCTCCGAAATACGCAGAAATTCATCCAGACTCTCCGCTGTCTCCGATGCCGGTTCCGCTGTCTCCGTATCCGCTATTGTATTTTCATCGGAACTGACCCGCGGTTCAGTTGTTTCAGAAACCGCTGAATCATCAGATTTTACGGGAACAGTCGGGGGCGGAACCGGTATTTCTTTTTTCAAAGACTGGGATTTTGAAACCGCAGCGGTTCTGTTTTCTGTTTTATCAAAGAATTTCTTAAAGTCGGCATAGTTGACAGGATAAAGAATCAGCAGAAGCAGAAGCGCGCACAGTCCGGAAAAAATCAGCAGCGGTGCAGTTCCTTCTCTGAGGCTGCGGCGTCTGATGTCTCCTCTGCCGGCTAATTCCCTGATGGATGCAGCGGCAATTTTGCCCGTGATTTTGTACTGATTCAGTCCGTAAGCCGTGAGAATCGAGCGGTCACAGGCAATATTGATCAATCTCGGTGTTCCTCCGGAATAAGCGTAAATGGCTTTGATCGCAGCCCAGGTGAATCTGATGCCTGTTTTCCGGGATGCAATCCGCAGACGGTGTCCGATGTATTCTCCGGTTTCTTTGAAATTCAGGGGGACCAGATGATAACTGAGAGTGATGCGCTGTGCAAGCTGCCGGAGTTCATGGGAATCGAGCAGTTCTCTTAGTTCGGGCTGTCCGAAGAGAATAATCTGCAGGAGTTTGGCAGTATTGGTTTCCAGATTGGAAAGGAGCCTGAGTTGTTCCAGCACTTCCTTGCTCAGATTCTGAGCCTCGTCAATTATCAGAATGACCTTTTTCCCCTCGGCTTTTTTTTCCATGAGAAAAAAATTCAGCCGGTCAATAAGCTTTTTGATGCTCTTTCCCTCGGAATTGACTCCCAGTTCATCATTGATGGCTTTGAGCAGTTGGATGGCATCCAATTTGGGATTGAAAATATACGCAGCCTCTGTGTCATTTCCCAGATTTTCGAGAAACACCCGGCAGAGCGTGGTCTTGCCTGTCCCCACCTCGCCCGTGATTTCCACAAATCCGTCTCCCTGAGAAACCGAATAATTCAGATGCGCCAGAGCTTCCTCATGGCATCTGCTCAGAAACAGATACGCGGGATTCGGAACCAATTGAAACGGTCTTTCCTTGAATCCGAAGAAATTTTCATACATTGCGGCTCCCTCTGATAACAGGTTGATAAATCGGATTATCCGGACAATAATTCCATATTCGCCATATTTCTATCAGCAGACTGTCGGATTGTCAATAAAAACCCTGCTGGAACCGCAGCAATGCAAGAATGAATTCAGGTCTCACATTACGCAGTCAGCAACGGTCAGCCTTATGACAAGCCGGTACTGCAGACTTTGAGTTGCTGCGTGAAAAAATCTGCAGGCCGGAATCCCGTAAATGACTTTACCACATCCCGCCGGACTCACGCTCGATTTTCCGGCTCAGAGCGGTTTCAAACGCAGACTGACTCCCGTACAGTATCAGCCGCTTTTTTGCCCGTGTGATACCGGTATAAATAATCTCACGGCTTAACAGTCGGTGAGTTTCATCTTCAGGCAGTACCAGCAGCACATCGTCAAACTCGGATCCCTGACTTTTATGTACGGTCACGGCAAAGGCAGTTTCCCAGGGCGGCAGAATATCTGTCGGAAAGCCGATGTACTCCCCGGACCGCTGAAAAAATGCCCGATATGTTCCTTTTGCATCACAGATCACTACTCCGACATCTCCGTTAAAAAGCGATTTCGAATAGTCATTCCGGGTAATCATAATAACCGAACCTGAGAAAATATCTGCTTTCGCAGACTGGTTATATGCTTTCCGCAGGCAATCGGAAATCAGAGAATTGATACCGATGCAGCCGCAGCTCCCGTTTCGTACAAGCGACAGAATCCTTACGCGTTCTATATGAGCAAATATTCCGCGAAGGAGTGAGTTTCCCGGATCGCTCCTGTCAAGCTGATCCGCATCACTGTGTCCGGCAGATGAAATCAGTTCCATGAAGGTATGCCCTTCTGAATCCCGGAAGTCTGTATAATGACGCTGCACCCAGATTCGGAGATATTTTTTCCATGCGCTGAGAGAACCGGCTTTCACAAAAGCCCACTGATTCTCTCCCAGAGACATTGCAGTATCAAAATCACCGGGCGAATACTCGGGACACACTCCGGCATTGACCTGTTTTGCCAGTCCGATAAGATTGAGACCTGAGCGGTAGCAGGTCTGCAAAGATATGATCCGGTTTCTAAAGCCCCGGGCTTTGCTTCCATCGGGAATCATTTCTGCAAATACCGCACCGGCTTCAACAGACGGCAGCTGATCTTTGTCTCCCAGAAAAATGAGTTTTGTTTTTTCCGGATTCACAGCCCGGAGAAATTTCTCCATCATCACAGCATCCACCATTGAAACCTCATCCGCCACAATGACAGATGCCTGCAGGCAATTCGGTTCCCGATAGTAAAAATCGTTTTTATGTCTCAGATATCTGAGAATTTTATGCAGAGTGCTGCCTTTGAGCTTTTCAGAAAGTTCCTTATCCTGAGCAGACGGTTCCCGGACAGTGCGGATATGGCTTTGCACAGCCTCTGTCATGCGCTGGGCTGCCCTGCCCGTAGGCGCAGCCAAAAGAATATGTTCCGCGGCAATTCCGGCGAGCATGAGACATCGGAGAATATTTACCATGAGCGATGTCTTGCCGGTTCCGGGTCCGCCTGAGACAATACTGAACTGATGCCTGAGAGTGAGGCGGATAGCGTCGGTCTGATACATATCCGGCACAATCGGGTCTCCGTTTTCCGATACCCGGATAGCAAGAGGCTCTGAATAAACGGCTTTGATTAAGGATTCGATATCCGGGTCAGACACTTTCAGAGACAAGCCGGCTGATAAAAAGTCATTCACCCGCTCTCTCAGGCTGTTTTTGCACACATAGAATTTCTGAAAATACAATCGCCTTTTCCCGTTGAAGTCCTCAAGAACAACGGGAAGATACGAATTGCCGTTTTCCGAGATAAGGTTTTCATATTGCCTGTTTTCAAGCCTGTTCAGAAACTGCGCTGTTATCTCATCTGCTTTTTCCTTATTCAGAAATCCCTGCAATTTCTCAGACAGTTTTTTTTTATCCAGGTCCAGACACAGGCTGCCTTCCTGCAATACGGCAAACAGCATCATCAGGACAGCGTACAGCACCGGATCATTCTCATATCCTCCCAGTTCGCACAGATCGTCAACGGTCAGATAATCAAGTGCGGACAATTCAAGTCTGTTTTGGAAACAAAGGTCTTCCTTTGTCACGTTGTTTTTCTCATCATCGGATTTTTTCCCCAAATTAAAATGCTCCTGCCATCTTTCTTTCGGTGTATCGGGATTAAGGCATTAAGAAAAAACAACTGTCACACTTTCGAGGATCCGGAGTGCCGGACTTGCAGGTTATTTTTTCTTAGTTCCTAAGTATCAGATGAGGATTTTTTTGTAAACGGATATTCTTTCCGTCGCCATACGGAACGCACGGGGTCTCATTGAAACCCGCACCGTCAAAACAGCGCACATCAATTTCTCCTTGAACTCGTCTATACTTTTTATAACAGATTGATATTATTGACTCTTAAAAAATCAGAGATATATCTCGAATTTTGACAATTCTGAGGATTTATACGCCGGCATCTGCTTGATGCCGGTCAAAAGTATAGACGAGTTCTAAACAAAAAGGCGAAAAGAAAGCACATGCTTATTTTACTTGTATTATCAATATGATTATTGAATCAATAATTGGGGAAAGAAAATGTGATTACGATCCAAGAAAACTGACTACCGTAACAATTGACGGATTCCCTTTAAGAATCTTGGCAAGAAGAGTTGACGGTGCTTTCCCTTGTGCTGTCAATCCGATAGCGATCTGGGAAATAAAGGAATACTATTATACTACAACTTTTGGCAGCCGAGTTGCAGACGGTGTGTATGAGACGCTTTTAGATGGTATGGAGATAGAAGAATTATATGAACACAAAAAGATTAACATACTGCATTATCTTATGATAGATGCCCATGACACTTGGTGGAATTGCGGGCGTTCTTATTTGTGCCGAATTGTTGATATGTTACACATGGGATATGTTGACGAAGTCTTATTCGGATATGAAGTAGTTGAGAGATTACCTGATATTGTAGCTAACTTGATTGATTTATTAGATTCTTCCGCTACATGACTATTTATTATGTAGTTTTTTTCCTGCTAACATGCGGTTTTGCACATTAGCAAGGAAGCAGCGACTTTCCGAAAGGAAAGGAAGTACGAAACTTTATCAAGGAGAAAAAAGCATGTTCAACAGTATCGGAAAAGCGGTCAGAATGGAACGCATTATGAACCGGAACACCGGCAAAACCGTCATTATTCCCATGGATCACGGCGTCAGCGTGGGACCGATCAAAGGTCTGGTGGATCTGTCCGAGGCTGTCAACATGGTTGCCGAAGGCGGAGCCAACGCGGTCATCGGTCATATCGGGCTTCCGAGATACGGACATCGGAAGTACGGCAAAGATATCGGTCTGATTCTTCATCTTTCCGCTTCGAGTTCCCTTTCCCCCGAACCCAACAAGAAGGTTCTGGTTTACTCTGTCCCTTCTCCGACTTTTTTATCATAATGATAATTATCTCCGGGTCTAAGTTCATAACAGTCTTCTGTTGAAACAATCTCACCCATATCAAGCAGTTCACTGACAGTAACAAAAATATAACCTCTTTCTCTTAATTCAGGTATAAACAGATGCAATGCCTGCGCTGTTCCGTGTCCTCTTCCGTTGGCATGGCATATAATTATGGAACCGGGCTTTGTCTGAGATAAAACCGTCTTTGTGATACCTTCCGCAGTCTGTCTGTTTGCCGGGTCTCCGGTAACCACATCCCATTGAATAGCAGGCAGCCCGTATTTGGCAAGTATTTTTAGGGATTCAGAACTGCATGTTCCGTATGGAAACCGGAATACCTTTATATTCACAGGAATCTTTTCCATTTCACTTGCATCAATCCGTTCGACACAAGGCTTTCTCTTCAATTCATCCCTGAGCAGTTCATACTGTGCCTGGGTCCATAATATCTGTTCTTCAACTTTTTTACCCTTCAATACCCGCAGATTTCCATGTGTCCATCCGTGATTTCCAATTTCAAACAAGGGGTCAGCCATCAGTTGCATTGTTTTTTCAGAATGGGAGCGCATCCACTTTCCGCCAGCAAAAAACGTCGCTTTGACCTTATTTGCTCTTAGATAATTTATAATTTCAGCATCATAACCTGTTTTTTCATTCGCACGTTCACAAAGATCAAAAGTCAATGCAACAATCTTTTGATTCTTAAACGGCTTTACATAACGTATAGAATTTCTATATTTTTCCGAAAGAGGGGCTTGTTTGACTTCAGGAAATAATTTTGAAGGCGGTAAGTGATAAGCCGGTTGTTTTTGAATCTTTTTATCCTCCGGCTTTCCCTGTAAAATCTCTTTAGTCCAGCAGCTTTCCAAAACAGCTTGAGAACCGAATGTTAAGTCATGTGTAAACGATTCGGAAGCAGAACCATCCGATTGTTCGGACTTTTGCCCAACCAGAATAGATTCCTTTTCTAAAACTCCGGTTCCGGAAACAGAAGGTACTTTTAGTTTAGCAATCTCCTTTAGATAACCGCTTAAATTTATATTATTTATGTATGAATCATTTTTTATAATCCATGAAGATCCGTTACATGTAAGCGTTAAATAGCCTGAAAAAGACTTTTTTTCTTTCATTGTGTCATAAGCCGTATTAAGATGAACTACTGATATTTTATCATCTTTATATTCCAATTTAATTTTAAGACTATTAATTTTTTTGATACTCTTGCATTTCTGTTCCGGATACCCTGGTCTCAATTCTGAAGCTCTGGAACAATTCTTTGCAGACACAGCATCATAGAACTCCTTGACGACTTGTTCCGGTGTAAGTTCAGGTCTTACATCCGAACGTACTACTTGTGCAGAACATGAACTGATCAGAAGAAAAAATAATGTCACAAAAGTTGAAACAACAGTTACCTGTTTCTTGTTCGACTTGACTTGAATATTCATTTTAACCTCTCACCAAATTTAGTTTCACAATTTTCCATTCACCGTCAACCTTTTCCAAATCTATGGTTCCCAACCATCCTTCAGGTTTTCCATCTAATGATTTACCGGTTACATCTATCCGTACACAAGCAGAATCCGAATTTTCATTGTCGATATCCAGATTATTCACTTTAAACCAATCTATATTTGCAATCATTTTTGGCAACTTGCTTGGCGGCTTTTTCCATTTACCGGAAGCTGAAATTACATCCCGGCGATTTAAATCATCATAATAGGAACGAATAAAGGCAACAGGAGATTGCTTGCGTTCTGTCTCCTGAGCTAATCTTTCTTCTTCTTCTTTACGCTTGCGCTCCTGTTCTAATCGTTCACGGGCTTCTGATTTCTGTCGTTCACGTTCTGCCTCCTGAGCTTCTTCTTTACGCTTACGCTCCTGCTCTGATCGTTCATGTTCTGATTCCTGTCTTTTACGTTCTGCCTCCTGAGCTTCTTTTTTACGTTTACTCTCCTTCTCTAATGACAATTGTTTACGTTCTTCTTCCTGTCGCTTACGTTCTGCATCCAATGCCAATCGCTCACGTTCTGCATCCTGAGCTACTCGTTGAGATTGTTCGATATCTACTTTCGCTTGTTTACGTCTTTCTTCCAGACGCGCTGACTCATCCTTATGCTCTGTTATTTTCTGAGTGATGTAATAGCCGAAGCCGACACCGAGCAGAATGAATAGTGATATTAAAAATATTATTCCTGTATTTTTCTTTTTACCCTTAGGCGTCAGCGGAATTTTTTCTTTTTCATACGCTTCAATATAACTCTCGAATTCCCCGCATCCGCTGAAACGATTATCAGGATTCTTTTCCAGTGCTTTTAAAATAAGTCCCGCCAGTTGTTTTGAAATGCGGGTATTTTTTTGAATCGGATCCGGAACCTGAAGACGGCAATGTTTTTCTTTAATTTCATAATCCGAGTCAGTATCGCTGTCAAAGGGCACCACGCCTGTGAGCATTTCATAAAGAAGGATTCCCGCGGAATAAACATCGCTTCTGTGGTCAATATTTCTGGGGCGTGTTATCTGTTCGGGACTCATATAACACGCAGTTCCTACGTCTGTTCCCGTTATTGTAAGTCTCCTGTCACCGGTCTGGACAGATATTCCGAAATCCAAAATCTTAGCTCTGCCGTCTCTGTCAACAAGAATATTGGAAGGCTTGACATCCCGATGAATTATTCCTTTACTGTGGGCAAAATTCAAGCCTGTAAGAACATCTTTAAAAATAGGCAATGATTCCTGTTCAGAAAGTTTTCCCCGATTTTTAATAATATCATCCAATCCCTGACCGTTCACATATTCCATAACTAAAAAGAAAAGCCCGTCCTGTTCAAAAAGGTCCGTGACCTGAACAATATTGGGATGCTGAAGTTTTGCCTGATTCCGTGCCTCCTGATAAAATCGTTCATGTAACTGCCGGTTCAGAATAGAACTCGGAGCAAGGCATTTGACCGCAACACATCTGCCCAGATTTATATGTTCGGCTGAATAAACAACACCCATTCCGCCTTTGCCTATTTCAGAGATAATTTTGTAGTTTCCTATGGTTTTGCCTATCATGTTTTATTTAACTCTTTTTCCTAAGCTATTTCCTAAACATATG
>DYRK01000146.1:0-391 GCA_020718785.1 Desulfatirhabdium butyrativorans
GAACCCTGATTCACCTGATTAAAGGATTAAAGGATTTCTGTCAAGCCTTCCGGTCTGCCGAATCTTCCGGAACGGCTGAACAGAAATCATGGAAATCCTTTAATCCTTGAATCAGGGTTCGGACATTGCAGATATGAGTACGGGACGGGCAAATTGCTCGAATGCTGTTTCCTGTCTGCGCCCTGATTCACATTGTCTGAACCCTGATTTTCAGGATTTAAGGATTGACATGATTGCTGCCAAAATTTCATTTCAGCACTCCGGAAAGCTTGACAGAAATCAGGAAAATCCTTTAATCCTGAAAATCAGGGTTCGGACATTGCAGATATGAGTACGGGGACGGGCAAATTGCTCGAATGCTGTTTCCTGTCTGCGCCCTGATTCACATTGT
>DYRK01000146.1:491-10148 GCA_020718785.1 Desulfatirhabdium butyrativorans
TCCGGAAAGCTTGACAGAAATCAGGAAAATCCTTTAATCCTGAAAATCAGGGTTCAGACATTTGTTCACTTAGGGATTTCTGTCAAGCCGTTCAGATTTGGCGAGCTTCACAGAACCGGTATGTACAGGCAGAACAGAAATCATGTACATCCTTTAATCCTGAAAATCAGGGTTCGGACATTTTCTTTGAGCAGGGCGGGCAGCCTGCTGTCCGCCGTTTATTTGAAACCGTGCGGCGGAACGGTGGGCATTTCATGCCCACCCTACTACTCCCAGAGATGATTCTGAATCCGATTTTCCGTAATTTCTTTTTTGGCTTCCTTGAATGTCGCTTTGACCGGCGGCATCTGCACCTGACCGCCGTTGAGCAATGCCTCGACAGTCAAAATCTGAATTTTCGGATACTCTCTGTTCCAGCCCAGAGAGAAGTAAAAACCTGCTGAGACCGCTTCGGTATTCATATCTTTCGAAGGATTTTCCAGCGTGATGAATACGCCGATAACTGCTTTTTCCCGTTCCACAGCGCCGACCAAATCCCGGATATCCCCGGATTTCACTTTTCCGCTTTTTACCTGCACAATGATCTGTTTCGGTTTGTTATAGGCATCATCAATAAAGCTGATAATTCCGTCAATTCCCCGGTCTTTGCCTTTTTTTCCTGCTTTGCTTCCGGATTGACTGCCTATAGGTTTTGCCTGAATCAGAGACAATGCCCACCATTGGAACTGATACCGGTCTTCCTGCGCCAATTGTCTCGCGGATGCAAGGTCTGTCGGTTCTCCGACAATCTGATAATCCTTGCCTTCGATGATACCGAAAGCGTCTTTCAAACGATATTTGAGCAGGGCAACCGCGAGATGCGTGATGTCAATTCCGATCCATTTCCGTTTCAGTTTCTGCGCGGCTACAACCGCAGTGCCGCAGCCCGAAAACGGATCAAGGACAATATCTCCTTCATTGCTGCTTGCCTTTATGATCCGTTCCAGCAGGGCCAGGGGTTTTTGGGTGGGATAGCCTAAAGTTTCTCCGCCGGAGGCAATGTTTATATCTGTCCAGACATCCGGTGTTTTTTCGCCGGGGTTTTCATCCAAATACCGCTTAAACCTCGGATAGCCGGTTTTTGAATAGAGGATACGTCCTTGTTTATCAAGCTCTTCCATTTTTTCTTCTGCATAAACCCAGCATCGGGTCGGCGGAGGACGTTTCCCTTTCCATTCATAAATCTGTCCTGATGAAGCCCGCTGCATTGATGCAGTCAGATTATCCGACATGTAACGTCTGCCTGTTCCTTCTTCCACATAGCAATATGTTTTTTCAACATAAACAGGGTCTAATGGACGGTAAAGCTGATTCCAGAGTTCTTTTCCGGAATTTTTCACATAAAGGAGAATAACATCATGAATAGCTCCGAACTTCCGCTGAACATTCCCTTTTGCATTGATTCGCTGCCAGATAATTTCATTTTTGAAATTCTTTACTCCGAAAATCGTATCCAATACTACGCCTAGATAACGGCTTGCCGTGGGGTCGCAATGCAGATACAGACTCCCGGTCGGCTTCAGCGCACGATGCAGTTCTGCAAGCCTTGCCGTCATCATCACGAGATAAGCCGTCATCTGGTTCGAGCCGATAAAATCCCGCAGAGCGGCAATCATCCGGGAAATCTCAGGCGATGAATCTGTTACTAATTCATGATATACTGTTTCAGCCCTTTTATCCCAGTGCCAGGTATCTTCGAACGCGGTCAACTGCGCTTCCGAATCCTGCCCGCTTTCGTCTTTGAATAAGACATTATAACTTCTGTTTGAATTGAAGGGCGGATCCAGATAGACCAGATCAATGCTTTCTGCGGGAATATATTCCCGCAGGATTTGCAGATTGTCGCCGTAATAAAGTTGATTTTTCCATTGGCTCATGGCTTTCCCCTCGAAATTCGTCTGTCTCGGCAGCAAAATACCGGTCTGCTTTCGGAAGTTCATACGGAAAATCGGCATTTTGACACTCCGGATGAATCATTTCCACGCTTAACTTAATGGCAGTGGGTCTTGCCATGCCTGCATCAGCAGCCGTACCAGTTTTCGATACATAAGGTTATTTATACCGTGGCATATCAGACATACAGGATTCCAGCAGCTTTAAGATATTCCGGGCAATCGGCAGTGTTATCTCCGAGTAAACCGGCAGATTGAGACATTCTTCAGCCATCCGTGCAGCCCCGGGATATTGCTGCCCATTGCCCAGAAAATAGGAAAAACTGAAGCCCAGATCAATTCCCAATGCTTTCATTCCCGAATAAACCGCCGGCTTGTTTTCCTTAGACACCAGAATCGGAAAACGCATGGGACAGACTTCGCTCCGAGGCAGTGCCTCCGCTCTCCGGATACCTGCAATATCTGCGGCTGCACTGTTATAATACTCGAATAATTCTCTTTTCCGCCGGGCAATTTCTGTTATTCCCGGTTCCATAATCAGACCCAGCCTTGCCTGATACGACGAGAAAGTCCGGGTATAATCCTCGGTGAGTTTTCTGCTGAATTCATGTATGCCCTCGGTCGGCGGATAAAACCTCAGGTACATCCTCAGCAGAAGGTTATAGACAAAGGGCTGAGTGAGAAATCTGCGTTTTATCAGCCGGAACAGATTGATAGGGCCCGGTCTCAGAGTGCAGGTCTTTTTCATAATGTCCTGAATCCGGGAATGCAATGTCTTATCTTTTGTAACTACCGCTCCGCCGCGGCCCAAAGTCCACAATTTCCCTTCTTCAAAACTGAAGATGGCAGCGTCGCCTGTCAGACCCACAGGTTTATCCTGATATCGGCTGAACATCGCTCCCGCGCAGTCCTCAACGATCATAAACGACGAATCATTTAATATATTACGAATAGCAGCCGCATCTTCAGGATAGCCGAAGGAATGGGTGGCAACCACAATGCCGGGCATGGAACGGATGCGTTCGATTTCGCAAGGTTTTATATGCAGTCCCGGGTATGAGATGTCCAGGAGATGAATTTCTTTTCCTGCAAGTACGGCAGCTTCGGCAACTACCCAGCAGGTATATGCCGGCAGATATACGCGTCGGAGCGGAACGGCAAGGAAAAGGTAATATAATGCCGCTCTTCCGCTGGGGGTAAGAGCAGGAGCAGATTCAAGAGACAGACGGCTACGCAGAACCTCTGCAAACTCAGCGACTGAGTTGGGATCGTGTCCGGTCCCTAATGCGCTGAATATTTCACGATAACCTGCTTCAGGACGGACACGGGGAATCATCCTGCAATGCTCGCTTATCATGTTCTGTTTTTTACACCCGGCATTCAGTTTCTGTCAATGAAAAAAGCTAGAAATATTTTTAAATTCTCACTGTTCGATTCTCATTTTTCAGTGATTCAGACCGAAAAAATATAAAAGGAACAGCCGAATGAATCCGGTAAGATGAAAAAAACAGTCTGAAAAAAAAATTTGTGATGTTTTTTTCATATTCCGAAAAGGACTTTTATGATAAGGTGCGGATTTTAACATCCGTTGAAAAATTGTAAAGCGGGTTTTAAACCCGCTTTGCGGAATTCAGCGGGCAGCGCGTCAACATCCGTTGAAAAATTGTAAAGCGGGTCACACTACCGGACAATTTTTCAGACCGTTCTGCTGGAACGGACAAAAAAACGGCTTGCAAAGCCGTTTTACAGTAAAACGATTTTGCAAATCGTTTCTGTTTCAGTCTGAATAAAATCAGAATGTTATGATTTTTTGTCCGGTATCTGAAAGCGGGTTTTAAACCCGCTTTGCGGAATTCAAACGAAGCGATGATTTTTTACAGAAAATAAAAAGCAGCTCACAGGAGATTTTATGAAAAAAGTGCTTGGAATTGTGGCATCTCCCCGGAAACTCGGCAACAGCGAAATGATGATAAAGGAAATAGGTAAACACATTCCGGTTCCATGCGAACTGAAACTGCTAAGGCTTTCCGATTTCGATATTAAGCCTTGCAGAGCCTGTTATACCTGTCTGTTCAAAGAAGAAAACTGTGTGATAAAAGATGATCTTCACAAAATAACAGAGGCAGTCGCGGAGGCTGACGGTCTGATTGTAGCCGCGCCGACCTATTTTCTGGGCGCGAATGCGCTGCTGAAATTGCTTCTTGACAGAGGACTTTCTTTCTACTCGTATCTTGACAGATTCTGGGGCAAACCCTCGGTGGGTATCGGGATTGCAGGCATTGAGGGAAAAGAAGGTTATACCCTTCTTAATATCCGGAGCTTTCTGAAACTGACCATGACAGACATCAAAATGACCGGCATGATTTACGGCGCTCTGCCCGGAGAGATATTTTTCAATGAGGAAAACAAACAAATTGCGGCTGCGATGGGAAAGGCTTTGTTCGGGGACCGGCTTGAGACAAAAGCCCCTTCCTGTCCCTTATGCGGGGGCGACACTTTTCAGTTTACAGGAGACAATCGGGTGAAATGTATGCTGTGCAGTAATCCCGGGACAGTTGAGACAAAGGACGGCAGACCGGTTTTCAGCATCCGCCGCGCGGGACACGAACTGTTTCTCAGCAAAAAAGAAGCCTTGCAGCACCGCGACTGGCTGCGTCAGATGAAAGGAAGATTTTCCGAGGAAAAAAGCAGGTTGAAAGAAATTGGCTCTGCATATCTCAAGGGCTGGGAGTTTATCAAACCCTGAAACCGTTTTTCTTACCGGACAGAGTGCTGAACCCTTCTTATAAGATAGGCATTTCAGCACTCCTCCGGATTGGTAAATCCGGCATGTCTGATTTTCAGTTCCGGATCCGCTCTTTTAATTCCTTAATCAGCGCGGTGCAGACCTGATTCGCATCCGCGACCACAGCCACATCCGCCATTTTCATCATGGCAGCATTGGGGTTCTTGTTGACCGCGATGATGAATTCCGCGTTGTGGGTAGCGGCAGTATGCTGAATCGCGCCGCTGATGCCGAAAGAAAAAAGCACCTTGGGGCGGATATGTCTCCCGGCCTGTCCTATCAGCGATTCCGGCTCTGCCCATTTGGAATACACTACAGGACGGGTCGCACCGACTTCACCGTTCATCAGCCGTGCCAGTTCGAATAGCTTTTTAAACTTTGACCTGGTTCCCATGCCTCTGCCTCCGCATACCACAACTCTTGCATCTTCGAGTCTCTGATCCCTCTGCGCCTGACGCTCGGAACAGATCAGGCGCACCCGTGCCTTAGGCAAGTCATCCGGCAGCGGAATGCGCTCGATCCGAGCGGTCCGAATGCAGTCATGAGGCAATTCCCTGAATACCCCGGGCCGCACCGTTGCCATCTGGGGACGGCATTCCGGCGTGACGATTTTTGCCAGAAGATTGCCGCCGAAGGAAGGCGCAGTCTGTATGAGAAGTCCGTTATCGCCGATTTCAAGGTCAATGCAGTCGGCGGTCAGTCCTGTCCCGAGACGTTTTGCCACACGGGGAGCAAATTCCCTGCCAAAGGAAGTCGCGCCTACAAGAATAATTTCCGGTTTTCGCTCTTTTGCCAACTGTTCTGTCAAAGCCACATAGATTTCCACGCTGTAGTCTTTAAGCAAAGGGTGATCCGTGACATACACGCAATCCGCACCGTGAGCAATATATTCGCTCACATATTCACTGACTTCGCAGCCGAACAGAACCGCGCAGACCTTTGCCTCGATCTGAGCAGCCAATTCTGTTGCTTTTGCAAGCAATTGCAATGTCACCCGGTTCTGGAAATAGTTCCTGTAATCTCCGAAAATCCATATCTCTTTTTTCATATTTCTTCTTCCGCTTCTTCTTCATGGTCATGAGTTTTAAGGTCTTTTCCGATAGCTCCGCTGATTCTGTCCCCGAATTTCTCAAACAACTGATCCGCGATCTTTCTGGCAGCCCCTTTCATCACGATATTTTTCTTATCCGAGGTGGGAGAGTAAACATCCGATATTCTTGTGGGCGAACCTTTCATTCCGATTCTATTCCTGTCCAATCCGATATCTTCCGCGGAGACAAAGATAATATCGGCTTTCTCAAAGGCATCCTGCACACCTGACAGAGAGACATAACGAGGAGAATAAAGCTGAGTTGTTACTGTAACCAGACCGGGCAGATCCATTTCCAATGTTTCGAGGAAATTGTCAGACAGCCGCTGCATCCTGAGAATACTGCCATCGAGTTCAAGGTGTTCCACATAAGCTGCTCCCGGAATATCCAATTCTTCTGCAAGCTGAGGACCCACCTGTGCGGTTTCGCTGTCGCTGGTGTGGCAGCCGCAAAGCACAAGATCAAAATCCGGGCAGGTTTTTTCAATGGCTCTTGCAAGCGTGTAGGATGTTGCAAAGGTATCTGCGCCGCCCATGAGCCTGTCCGTGAGAAGTATGCCCCGATCCGCGCCTGCGGCAACAGCTTCACGCAGTATTTCTTCAGCCACGGACGGACCCATAGTAATAGCGGTGATATGTCCGCCATGTTCATGTTTCAACTGCAACGCGGCTTCCAGCGCGTGCCGGCACGCCGGGTTCATCATACCGTCAGCCAATTCCCGGCGCAGTGTGCCTGTTTTCGAATCCCAGGGCAGTTCCGATACCATCGGGACCTGTTTGATGCAGACAATGAGTTTCATCATAATTGAAGTTTTCTTTTGTATATTTATATTAATTTCAAATGCTTAATCATTTTTTGATAGCTATTGGCGCATCATTGCCCCAAAGCGGCGGAGCCGGCAGCCAATCATCGAGCGGCAGAGGTATGGCGTCCCGTCCGACGATCACAAAACGATTTGTCCTTTTTCCCGAGCGTTGAGCGCAGGGAGTTTTCAGCCATTGGGACACATCAAGGAGATTTCCGGGCAGCAACGTCAGACTTCCGGTCAGATCAACATCCGGGGTCTCGATTCTGACCGTGCCTTCATTCCCTCTATTTGACGAAGCCTGTGTGACACTGTCCGATGATCTGAAGTAATTCTCCGCAGCAATAAAAATCGCCCCGCCGTCACCTGCGTCTGCATTGGCACTGATATTGCTGTGATTCAGTATGACAAACTCAGGATTGATAGCGATATTGCCGATTCGAATGTCTCCGCCGCTTTCTGTTCCTTCTCTGACACTGGTGGTTATCTCGCTGTCCGAGAGGCGAAGCGAGTCTTGTATATCTATTGCAATTTTGCCGCCGCCCGACATCTTTGCATCAGTAGTAATACGACTGCCCTCTGTGAGCCATGCCTCTGCCGCGTTAATGCGGATAAACCCGGCATCTCCCATACCGTCGCTTTCAGACGAGATCAAAGCATTTCGGCTCATTTCCAATCGTCTGATTTCCAGCCGGATATTTCCTCCAGGACCGTCCGGGAGCGTGTTGTTTTCCTCTGGCTTATCGCTCAATATTGTACCGGCAAGAATACGTCCTTTGTCTCTTAGCATCAGCACCGGAGCCGATATTGTCAGATCGCCGCCGGAGCCGCTGCTGTGGGTTGCGGAATATATAGTAGAGCCTTTTTCTATTTTCACGCCGGCTCCGTAAATGCTAACGTATTCCTGTGCCGTGACGGAAATATCTCCTGAATTTCCTGCACCTCGGGTGCTGGTCGTAACTACTCCGCCATGACTCACTTCCAGACGGGCGACTTCGAGTGTCACATCTCCGCCCTTCCCGCTCCCGTAAGTCTGACCGTTAATCATAGCGTCTTGAGTGATCGTCAGGCTGTCGCTTTTGATAGTAATACTTCCGCCGTCTCCGTCCCCCTGAGTTTGAGCATATATGCCGTAGTATTCTCCAGAAAGTCCTTTGTCATCTTGTCCGGAACCGGCAATACGGACCGAATCCGCTGCAATGATCGCTATGTCTCCGCCATTGCCGGTATTCTTATTTTCCTTAATTTCAGGGCTGGATGAGATATAACCTCTGTCTATATCCAGACGATCTGTTTCTATAGTAATATTCCCGCCGTTTCCTTTGCCGGATGTGCCGTTAGTAATTAATCCGTTATCAGAAACAGTCACGGCGTCTGCCTGAATTGCTATATCTCCGGCATCTCCGCCGTCGTTCTTGGATTGAGACGTGGCAGTCAATGTTCCGGATTCTGAAATAGTGACAGATTGTGCCTTCACCTGCATATTGCCGCCCTGACCCGCTCCGCTCGTAGCCGTACTGACGATTCCGCCGGTGTTCACCTTCAGATTATCCGCATTCAGCACAATATCTCCCGCATTTCCTGATCCGCCGGTTTGGCCGGAGATAATGCCCTTATCGCTGACCGTAACTGTTTCTGCTGAAACGGTAATGTTGCCGGCATTTCCGCTGCTGTCCGTCATTGCGTCGGCGTATAAACCGCTCTTTCCCAATTCCCCTTCCCCGGAAACAGTGACACTTTCCCGGGCAGATATCAAGATATTGCCGCCATGACCCGATGAAAAAATGTTGGTGAGAATCTGCCCGCCTCGGCTGATTTCCAGACGATCCGCAGTCAGCGAAATATCTCTGCCTTCTCCGCTTCCTTTTGTCACACTTTGAATCAGCCCATCATTGCTTACCGTGAGGCTATCTGTAGTAACAGAAATATTGCCGCCGTCTCCGTTGCCATAAGTTGAAGCATCCAGACTGCTCCGAAAAATATTCGTTCCTAAAATACCGGTTCCTGAAACGATGACAGATTCAGTCGCGTTTATCGAAATATTTCCGCTTCGACCTGATCCGAAAGCGGCAGTTGATATGATTCCACCGCTGTTCACTTCCAATTTCTTTACATTCAATGAGACTTCTCCGCTATTTCCTTCGCCGATTGTCAGAGCAGAGAGTGTTCCTTTGTCAGATAGGGTAAGCTCATCCGATGAAACTGAAATATTTCCTGCATCTCCAGTGCCGGCAGTATCAGCGTATAATCCGCTTTTGCAGGTTTGTCCGTAACCTGAAATAGTAACAGATTCATCGGCAGTTATCGAAATATTGCCGCTTGCACCGCTTTTCCTGCTGCTTGTATCAATACTTCCGCCGCTGTTGACTTCAAATTGATCTGCATTCAGAGAAATATCTCCGCCTTGACCGTTTCCCTTTGTCACGCTCTGAATCAGCCCGTCATTGCTCACTGTCAGGCGGTCTGTTTCAATGGAGATATTTCCGCCGTCACCGTCGCTGTAAGTTGAAGCATCCAGACGGCTCGGAAAAATATCAGCTCCTAAAATACCGGTTCCTGAAACGATGACAGATTCAGTCGCGTTTATCGAAATATTTCCGCTTCGACCTGATCCTAAAGCGGCAGTTGATACAATTCCGCCGCTGTTTATGTCCAAATTTTTTACATTCAATGCAATTTCTCCGCCTTTGCCTTCGCCTGCTGTCATGCCGGAGATAGTTCCGTTATCGGCTATGGTAAGTTTATCCGACGAAATCGAAATGCTTCCTGCATTTCCCGTGCCGCCGGTTTCGGCGTATAATCCGCTTTTGTATGGCTGTCCGTAACCGAAAATCTCAACAAAACTGGCTGTCACCGATATTGCGCCGCCACTACCGGAGTTTAAAGCGGTGGCGTCTGCAATTCCTCCGCCGGTCATTTTCAAATTTGCCGCATTCAGCGAGATGTCTCCGCTTCTGCCAGTGCCGAAGCTGGCTGTTGATATAACTGCGCCGTCACGGACTGCCACATCTTCACTCACACGGATATCAATGTTTCCGCCGTCCC
>DYRK01000146.1:10248-11715 GCA_020718785.1 Desulfatirhabdium butyrativorans
CCGTCACGGACTGCCACATCTTCACTCACACGGATATCAATGTTTCCGCCGTCCCCGTTCTCGATTTCCGAAAGAAGCGATGTTCCTTGACCCGTAATTTCAAATCGTCCGCCCCGAATGCAGATATTTCCGGATGATGACCTGCTGCTGACATTGATCTGCGCCCCCTCGGACATTGAGATTTTTCCCTGCGAACCTGAAGAACTTATCTCCAATCCCGAATCATCCGGAATGACTTCACCGGCAGATGCCGTGCTGCCAATATCAATCCGTCCGCTTTCCACAGCCAGCACACCCCCTCTGATGTCTATATCTCCGCCTATCAGCGATAAACTCTGCCCCGGATTCGCAATAAGATATTTTGATTCTACGGCAATTCCTTTGGGATTATCTGTCAAAAAACCGAATGCCGCCGGTGCCGCCGCAGTCAGACTGCTCATTTCCGGCTGTGTCGCATCAAAGCGCCCGCTGTCTCCCAAACGGAGATAATCTGCCGTGCTGACATGAAAAGAACCGTCAATATCCAACACAGCATTTTTGCCGAAAATTACTCCGCGGGGATTCAGGAGATATAAATTTGCGCCGGGAATTTCGGAACGCAGCCAGCCGTCAATCCGGGATTCGCTGCCGCCGGTTACGCGTGAGATAATATTCTCCACTGAATTCGGACCCGTAAAAGTTGCACTTCCGTCTTTGCTGATATTGAATTCGGCGAAGCTGTGAAACAGATTTCCGCGGACCTGCTTCCCCAATTCGGCTTTGATTCGGCAGTGGGGACCGATTAACGAGTCGGTCGGACCCAGTGTGCCGTCTGTGGTTATCTGTGCCTGTAGCGGAGATGCGGCAAGGATACAGATGAATGTAATGAGAAGTTTAAAAAACATGTTTATTGCCTCCGTGGGTGTCACCTTTTTCGTTGCGAGAGATCGGGTTTCAATTTATGTCATGGGTTAGAGACATGGTGGGTTTCACCCACCCTACGAGAGATTCATTACACGGGTTTTTTCAGACGCGATTCCATCTCTGCAAAAAGAATCTCAAGTTCGGCAAGATTTTTGCTTTCAAGCTCTTCTTCGGAATAATCCGTATGACCGAGTATCCGCTGGATCATCAGAATTTCTCCTATCAGTCTCCCTTTCTTACGTCCTTCTCTAAACCCCTCTTTAAACCCTTTTTTAAGACCTTGTTTAAGACCTTTTTTTCTCCCCTCTTTTCTCCCTTCTGTTTCCCCTTCTTTTTTGGCAGCGTACAGCAGAGAAACCTCGTCTCTCATCGCTTTTTCTCTCATCTCAGCCCTCAGACGGGTTTCATTGTCCGAACTCAATATTTCCAATACATTGAAAGCTTTCTGAATCAAAGGGTTGGCATAATGTTCTCTCATTTTCTTCTCTCCTTCTGCATGGGCATTGTTGAAAAAATGAAGCCATTCGAGCAGATATCTGTTCCCTTGCTTTGGACCGCTTCAGC
>DYRK01000803.1 GCA_020718785.1 Desulfatirhabdium butyrativorans
CGAAGCCCCTGCTTCGGGTTGTTTTACGAGAAGCCGGGGCTTGGTAACGAGAAGATAAAAAATCAGCGGTTCAGACTTTTTTTGCTTGACTAAACAAAAACGTAGCTGTAATGTAGCTTTTATTCAGCTTTGAACTAAAATCAGGTGATTTTTAAATATTTTCAAAAAAATCAGGAGAATATATGCTTTTAGAAGGTAAAAACGCAATCGTCAGCGGCGGTTCGCAGGGAATCGGCGCGGCAGTTTCCCTTGAACTTGCACGGGAAGGCGCAAACGTCTGCCTCCTTTACCGAAAACACGAAGGGGAGGCTAAAAAGCTTGAAAACCAGATTCGTGAAATGGGCAGAAAAGCCCTTGCAGTACAATGTGATACATCCTCTTTTGCCGATGCCGGGCAGGTGGTGAAAACCGTCATTGATACTTTCGGGAGTCTTCAGATTCTCGTAAACAACGCGGGCATGAACTGGGACGGCGTATCTTGGAAAATGACCGAAGAACAATGGGATCGCGTCATCGAGGTCAACCTGAAAGGCTATTTCAATTTTACCCGTCATGCTGCCCCTGTTTTCAAAGATCAGAAATACGGAAAAATCATCAATGTCACCTCCATCAACGGACTGCGCGGAAAATTCGGGCAGAGCAATTATTCCGCGTCCAAAGCCGGAATCATCGGTTATACCAAAGCCGTGGCAAAGGAATTGGGGGGATTCGGCGTGAATGTCAACGCTGTCGCGCCCGGATTAATAGAAACATCCATGCTCAAAGAATCCGAGGCACGGGACAAAATCGTTGACATGGCAATGAATGAGATTGTACTCAAACGCGTGGGGCTTCCGGAAGATGTGGCAAATGTCATAGTGTTTCTTGCGTCGGAAAAAGCCAGACACATTACCGGCGAAGTGATCAAAGTGGACGGCGGGCAGTATATATAACGGAGGCAATGAAATGGGAAAAGCAGCAATTATCGGCGTGGGTCAGAGTGTCTTTACCCGTCAGTATCAGGGTTCGATCAGAGAACTGGCTTTTGAGGGATTCAAGGAAGCCATGAAAGATGCCGGAATCACGAGCAAAGACATCGGCGCCTCTGTGGTCTGTTCCGCGCCGGAATATGATAAACAGCGATCTCCTTCCGGGGTGTTTGCGGAATATTTCGGGCTGAATCCCCAGCCGACTTTTTATGTGGAAACGCTTTGTTCATCAAGCAGCACAGGTCTGAGGCTTGCGTATTCCTTAGTCAGTTCGGGACTTCATGACGTAGTAGCAGTTATCGGTTTTCAGAAAATGTCGGAAATTTCCTCTGCCGAATCTCAGGAAAGAATGGGCAGAGGCGCGGATATTCAATGGGAAAGCCCTTTCGGAACCATGATGCCCGCGTATTACGCTATGTATGCCAATGCCTACATGAACAAATACGGAGCGACACCCGAAGATTTGGCTCTCATTCGCGTAAAAGCGGGATTGTACGGTCAACTTAACGAAAAAGCAGCGTTTCGCAAAGCCGTCAGTCTTGAAGCTTTTTGCGATCCTGAAGACCGGATGTCCTCGCCCGTTGCGGCTCCGCTCAGAACCGGAGACTGCTGCGCCAATGCAGACGGCAGTTCATGCGTGATTGTTGCCAATGAGGAAAAAGCAAAAGCTTTATGTAAAAAACCGGTATGGATTCTTGGCTTGGGTGCGGCAACCGCTTCGGTCAATCTTGCCGGAAGAGATTTGTTTACCGGATTGGCTGCCGCAAAAGATGCCGCGGATCAGGCTTACAAAATGGCAGGCTTAGGTCCCAAAGATATTGACGTGGCAGAAGTTCATGACTGCTTCACTATTGCCGAAATGATGGCTTATGAAAATCTCGGATTTGCCGAACCCGGTGAAGGCAAGTCACTGATTCGGAGCAAAGAGACATACAAGGAAGGAAGCATTCCCGTCAATGTGGACGGCGGATTGCTCTCCAAAGGACATCCCATCGGCGCTACCGGCGGCTCTCAGATACGAACCATTGTCTTGCAGCTCAGAGGAGAAGCAGGAAATATGCAGGTCAAAGACCCGGAAATCGGTCTGGTGCATAATATCGGCGGTGTGGGAATTTACGGAAATGTGACGATTTTAGGGAGGTAACATGGCTGAGAAAAAGAAAACAGATGATCGCTTCAAAAAATTCGGGACAGTAAGTTTTACCTCTCTTACAAAGGTCAATGACTTTGTTGACTATCTGGAACAGGGAAAAGTCATGGGAACCCGATGCAAAGACTGCGGACTCGTGTTTTTTCCGCCCCGTGCGGATTGCTGCCGATGTCTTACCGGGAACATGGAATGGTTCGAAGTCTCCGGTGCGGGAACGCTCGTGACCTACAGTAAGCTGAAATATGCGCCGGTTGGCTTTGAAGAAGATCTGCCCTACTGCATCGCGGTGCTGGATTACGGAAA
>DYRK01000147.1 GCA_020718785.1 Desulfatirhabdium butyrativorans
GGCTTCGGGCGCAGATGCGTTCCCAAGCCGGGGCTTGGGAACGAGGAAAGGTCAGACAGGAATGTCTGACCTACCGGATTTTTTTTCAGGCTGCCGGATAATTTATCTGTTTCAGGGTTTTTCTGATCATTTCAAGGGTAGCCGGGGATTCCCATTCCACAGTGATCGTTTTGCTTTTCGGATCGCCCTCCACCTTTGTAACCCCTATCATTTCGGCAAGTTCGTTTTTGATATTCATGACACAATGACCGCAGGATATATTCGGTACTGAAATCGTCTGTTTTTCCATTTTACCGCCTCCGTTAAGTGAGAAATCAATATTCACTTCTCACTTATCAATTCTCACTTCCTGTTCTGTTTTCCATTCCTGAGTATCCATCATTTCAAACTGATGTATAAGTTCCTGCGCTTTTTTATGACCTAACTGTGCCGCGGTTGTCAAATCATTTAACGCCCTGGAATGGTTTCCCAGTTTTTCATAAGTCACCGCGCGGCTGTAATAAGCCTGGGCGGATTTGGGATTCGAATCCAGGGCATTGGTGAAAAAACTTAAAGCGTCCTGAAACTGCCCCAGACGATACAGAGACTGTCCCTTTTTAATCCACTCTGTATCGGTTGTTTTGGGAACAGTCTTGAATTCATGCCCGCAGTATTTGCAGACCGTGGCTTTGATCAGAATTTTTTCCGCGCATTTGGGACAGATTTTCATATTCCGCGCGGAAATGACCGTCTCTTTTTTTTCACGTATTTTCTTATTCACCGTGATCTGATATTTTTCCATTATCCTTTGCAGAAACTGCGAAAAATTTTTTTCATCCATCTGATATATCCGTATCTGATGGTTGATCTCTTCCTGAACAATCTCCTGATTTTCTGCGGTATCAGGAAGAATCAGGGAAAAATCCGCGAGCAGCTCAATGATCTGACCGTATTTGTCGAGCTGGAGATTCTGTATGGCAGCGGAATTTCCCATTTCATTTTTGATGTTCTCGATTTTGAAATAATCCACTGCGTTTTTGATAAGTGTCCGGGTTCCGTCGCGGATGGTTTTCTCAAGCGTTGTGGTATCATACTCCCTTTTCAGGCGGTTTATTTTCAGTTTGTATTCTTCTTTCAGACCGCTTATGATGCTGTTATATTCTTTTTCGCTGTTTTTTTTTGTAATTACAAGCATGACCAGCAAAGAAACAATATAGCAGAGCGTCGTGGATACAAAAGATATCCTGGGGTCCGGTACCTGAAAAAAAAGGAGTCCTGAAACAGCGGCACCCGTTAAACTCAATATGATGAAAGCGGCATAGACGGCCATGATATTCCTCCGGAATAAGAACGATAAAAAAACTGACGCACCGCTTTTTATCGCTTCAATGTGTTTAGTAATTATTTATGTGTACTTTTTTCATAAAAGCAGGGTATCCGTCAATGGGGTAAAAGGAGTAATTTACGGGTGGAAATACACTCTTCCGGCGATTTTCCACCGCCCGGAAACAAAACTGCAAAAAAAAATTGTGAAGTCTTTTATTGTCTGATATACTGAGATGTTCGAAGTGAGAATCGGACAGTCAGTTTTCAATTTTCACTTCTCAATTTTCACTTTTCACGATACGGACTGACGCAATGCTGAAAAAACTGAATGAATTCAGAATGAAAATAGAACAGAGAACCGACGCGCTCCTTCAGGGAACCCACAATCATTACAGTTGCTATCTTCCCAAAGATATCGGCTGGGTCAACGCTTTTATCTTCAAACTGTTTTTTTCCGGCATAGACATCCGCAAAGAACAGATTGCGGTGCTTGAGCAGCTGCCGAAAGACGCGGTAATTGTTTATGCCGGCAAATACAAAAGCTATTTCGAATATTTTTTTTATCATACGCGCTACAGACAAAACGGTCTGCCTCCTCCGGAAATCGGCTTTGATTACGAAGTGCTGATGTTGCAGCCTGTGTCGCGTATTTTCAGGATGATCTTCGCGCATCTGGATCATCTGTGCCGCCATTTTTCATTCCCGGACCCTTACGAAAGCGGATATATCCGCGAAGAACTGCTGAAGGGCAGGGCTGCCCTGCTGTCTCTGGTGGAAAAAAAAGGATTTTACCGCCGCTTTGTCAAGGCAGATACAGACCCCATGCGCTATCTGATCGAAATGCAGCAGTCTGTTGACCGCCCGATTTATATCATTCCGCAGCTCATGTTTTTCAGCACAAAGCCTCATCGGGCAATGCCGACGCTGACCGATATCATCTTCGGGACCAAGGAAAAACCGGGGATGATCCGGAGGATAGTCACGCTTATCAATAATCCCGGAAAGGTTTTTGTGGAAATCTCGCAGCCTTTCAATCTCAGGCAGTTTCTCGAACTCCGGGATAACCGGGACCTGAACATCGAAACACAGGCTCTGATGCTAAGACGCCGTCTTCTGGCACAGATGAACCGCCATCGTCAGACCATAACAGGACCTATTCTCAAATCGAGAGAAGAAATCAAGGAAAATATCCTGACCGACGACCGGCTGCGCGGATTCATGGATCATTTTGCACAAACCCGGAACACCGCTATACAGAAGGTTCATAAAGAAGCAGATTCTTATTTGGATGAGATTGCAGCAAGATACAGCCCTTCCATGATAAGGATATATTCGGATGTGATCCGATGGATGATCCGCGTGATGTTCGAAGGGGTCACGGTAAACACCGATGTTCTGAACAGTATCAGAAACATGGCGCAGAAGGGTCCTCTGGTATTTGTTCCATGCCATAAAAGCCATATTGATTACCTGATTCTGTCATATATTCTCTATAACAACAATATGCCCTGTCCGCATATTGCCGCGGGAAACAATCTGTCTTTCTGGCCCATAGGTCCGCTTTTCAGAGCCGGCGGAGCCTTTTTTATCCGCCGGACGTTCAAAGGCGCGGTATTGTATTCCAAAGTGTTTTCGGAATACATCCGCAAACTCCTTGAGGAAGGCTTCAATGTGGAATTCTTTATCGAAGGCGGCAGGAGCCGTACCGGAAAGCTGCTTCAGCCAAAACTGGGGCTTCTTTCCATTCTGCTGAACGCGTACAAAGAAGGGACCAACCATGACCTGATTTTTGTGCCGGTTTATATCGGCTATGACCGCGTGCTGGAGGAAAGCTCGTATCTGTACGAGCTTGAGGGCGGCGAAAAAAAACCGGAAAATTTTCTGCAGGTTATAAAAGCCAGAAAATTTCTCAAAAAACGCTACGGCAGGATATATATTCAGTTCAGTGACCCGATTTCCTTGAACGAACTTCTGATCCAAAACGGTTCCGAGATCCGCTTCAAGGACATGAGTTCCAAAGACCAGAATGCCTTCTGCCGGCTCATGGGTTCCAGACTTCTGAATGCCATTGACCGCGTCACGGTAATCACGCCTCACGCCATTGTCGCGGCTGCGATTCTCAACTGTCCCAAGCAGCGGTTTTCTTACGGCGATCTGATTTCCGTTATCGAGATTTACATGAACTATCTGTTTTCTCAGGGCGCGACTCTTGCAGATACCCTGCTGATGGATTACACTCATGCGATCAAGTATGTTTTCGATATTTATGTTCAGCGCAAATTCATCGAAAATATTCCCAGGGACAACGGAGGGCAGGTTTTTGCCGAACAGTTTACGGTAAATGAAAGCAAAAGGCCCGTTCTGGAATATTACAAAAACAACGGCGTCAGTTTTTTTGTTCCCGCGGCATTTACCGCTCTTTCGATTCTTGAAAAAGATGCGTTTCAGTTTTCGGTTTCCGATCTTCAGGCAGGCTACAGTTTTCTGCAGGAGTTTTTTGTCCATGAATTCGCATTCGATGCAGACAAATCGCCGGATTATTTTTTGCAGAAAAATATCGGTGTCTTTATTGACGAAGCCATCCTGATGCCTCATCCTTCCTTGCCGGACACCTATAACCTGACTTCGGCAGGATTCAGAAAGCTGAAACTCTTTTCGGTTTTTCTGAAAACCTATTTTGAATCTTACCGGATTGTGCTGAATTTTTTCACCCGCTATCCCAAAAATTATATTGAAACAAAGGACCGTCTGAAAAAGATTCAGTCCATGGGAAACCGCATGATAAAAAGAGGCGAAGTGGAACGTCAGGAATCGCTGTCTTTGGTCAACTACAAAAATGCCGTGGATTTTTTCACGGCTCATGGCATCAAAGGCTCGGAAGATATTGAAAAAATCGAATTTCATACCCGGAAAATCCAACGCTATCTGAATTACCTCTCGTAGGGTAGGCTTTTTCTCGTTCCCAAGCCCCGGCTTGGGAACGCACTTGCCGGGGAAGCCCTGGCTTCCCGTGACGGGAGACGGCCCGAAGCCGGGGCTTCGGGCGCAGATGCGTTCCCAAGCTGGGGCTTGGGAACGAGGAAAAAACGGCTTTCAAAGCCGTTTTACTGTAACTACACACATTTCAATCAGCAGGAACAGATATGAAAGCCATGATACTGGCCGCGGGTCTCGGCACGCGGCTTCTCCCCTTTAGCGAAACCACACCCAAGCCTCTGTTTACGATTGCGGGCCGTCCGATTCTTGATCGGATCATCTGCAGCCTGCAATCTGCCGGGTGCGAAGCGGTGATTATCAATACGCATCATCTTCATCGTAAAATAGAAGCATATATTTCGGGACAGAATTATGAAATCCCGGTTTATACTCGCTACGAACCGGTTATTCTCGGGACCGGCGGCGCGATAAAAAATGTAGCGGATTTCTGGGATCATCGTCCTTTTATGGTCATAAACAGCGATATATTCACAGATATTGATCTGAGAGCCGTTTACGCGTATCATCTGAGTCATTCCTGTCCGGCAAGCCTTGTGCTTTATGATGATCCGGCATTCAACACGGTTTCGATTGACTCGGAGGGTTTTGTTTCCGAATTCCGAAATCCGACACCCGGAAATGCTCAACTTACCTTTACCGGCATTCAGGTCATCGCGCCGGAAATTCTTGCTTACATAAAGCCCGGCTTATTTTCAGATATTATCGAGGCATATCGGAATCTCATGTCCGAAGGCAAAAAGATAAAGGCTTTTGTCTCAAAAAATTTCTTCTGGAATGATCTGGGAACGCCGGAAAGATATAGAGATATTGCCATTCGTGAAATGACTGCCGAGGCATTCGGAACCAGATATCCGGAACCGGAAATGACTCTGCTCAAAGGAGACGGATCAGACAGAAAATGGTATCGTTTGAGTTCGGGAAATGACTCGCTTATTCTGGGAGATCACGGCATCCGGCAAAAAGATGAGACATCCGAAGCAGATGCGTTTGTAAACATCGGCAGACATCTTTACGGCAAAGGAATACCTGTTCCGAAAATCTGTCTTTACGACACATTTTCAGGGCTGGTCTTTCTCGAAGATTTGGGAGACATGAATCTTCAGACGCTGGTTCTGAACAGCCGGAATACCGAAGATATTATTTCTTGCTACAAAGATATTATTGACCGGCTGATCGAGATGTCTGTATCCGGCGCAGAAGGATTTGATGTCTCATGGACTTATCAGACTCCGTTTTACGACAAAAATCTCATCCTTGAGAGAGAATGCCGCTATTTCACCGATGCGTTTTTAACCGGCTATCTGGGAATGAGTCATATCTGTTTTGAAGATTTCGAGAATGAATTCGTATGTCTCGCTGATAAGACAATGGAATACGCCTTAAACGGATTCATGCACCGCGATATGCAGTCTCGCAACATCATGCTTTTCCTTGTTCCCAAGCCGGGGCCCGGGAACAAGGCGGAGGGTTCTCGTTCCCAAGCCCCGGCTTGGGAACGAAAATTCTATTTCATTGATTTGGGTTCTCGTTCCCAAGCCCCAGCTTGGGAACGAAAATTCCATTTCATTGATTTTCAGGGCGGTCGTATCGGTCCGATTCAATACGATCTTGCCTCGTTGCTGATCGATCCATATACCGATCTGCCCGTTTCTGTTCAATCTTGTTTGCTTGACTACGGTATCGGAAAATATACATCACTTACCGGCGCAGACCCTGAGAAATTCCGCAAAGGCTTTGACTGCTGCCGCATCACGAGAAATCTTCAAATCCTCGGAGCTTTCGGATATCTGAGCCGTGTCAAGGGAAAGACATATTTTGAACACTATATTCCCGTTGCATTGAACACGCTGAAACAGAATCTTTCCGAATACGATGAGACAATGTTTGTCCGCTTGAAAAATGTTCTGGCTGGACATGAATCCGGAGTGCAAAAATAGAGCGCAGCGGTTTTTTGCATGTAAAGCGGGTTTGAAACCCGCTTTACTAAAAAGGAGAGAAGAGATGAATGAACGCAACAGAGTTTTTCTGTTAATCGCTATCATGGCAATCTCATGCACTTCAGTTGTCGGAACAGCGATTTTCATGCTGTACAATGCGGCATACACCCAGCAGAAAAACAGATTGATCGAAATCGCACAGAGCCGGGCGCGTTCCATCGAGGCGACTGCCCGATTCGACTCGCTTTACAGTAAAGAATATCCGGGAGGTCCCCGTCAGGCAACGCTGGATCAGATTCTGGATGCCCATAAGTCTTTCAGAGGATTCGGAAAAACAGGGGAGTTCACCCTTGCCGAAAAAAAAGGGCAGTTTATGGTTTTTCTGCTGAATCCCCGTTATGAAGATTCGGACAAACGGGTTCGGATTCCCTTTGACTCAAAACTTGCGGAACCCATGCGAAGGGCATTGTCAGGGCTTTCGGGAAGCGTGACCGGACTCGATTACCGAGGGGTAGTTGTTTTGGCTGCTTATGAGCCTGTAGCCGTACTGAATATGGGGATTGTGGCAAAAATAGATCTGTCCGAAATCCGTGCGCCCTTCATCAAAGCCGGCCTGATTGCCGCTTTATTTACTGTAATTGTTGTTATGACAGGCACAGCCCTGTTTTTTAAAATCACGGATCCGATTCTGCTGGAACTGAAACAGCGTACTGCCGACCTTCTCGAAAACAAGAAATGGCTTCAGACCACATTGCGAAGTATAGGCGATGCCGTGATTGCCACCGATGCACGAGGACATATAACTCTTATGAATCCTGTTTCGGAAAAACTGACCGGATGGGAGGAAAAAGAGGCTGCGGGCCGCGCTCTTGAAGATATTTTCAACATCATCAATGAGGAGACAAGGAAGCGCACAGATAATCCTGTTGACCGTGTACTCCGCGAGGGCATCATTGTCGGTCTGGCAAATCATACGGTGCTGATTGCAAAGGACGGAACAGAACTGCCTATTGATGACAGCGCGGCGCCGATCAAAGACGACAAGGGAAATATCCTCGGCGTAGTGATGGTTTTCCGGGATGTCTCGGAGCGGAGACAGGCTCAGAAAGCTTTGAACAAAGCGTATAGCGAATTGGAAGTAAAAGTCGAAAACAGAACCGCCGAGTTAGTCAGAGTCAACAGGCAACTGAGACAGGAAGTAGAAATACGAAGGCTTGCCGAAGAGGCGATGGGAAATAGCGAAGCACGTCTCAATGAAGCTCAGAAGATTGCACATATCGGAAGCTATGAGAGAAACATGCGGACCGGACAGGGCTGGTGGTCCGATGAGTATTATCGTCTTTTAGGTTATGAACCGGGGGAAGTTGCCTGCTCATTTGAAATCGTCAAATCTCATCTTCATCCGGATGACCGGGACTATGTTACCGATATAATGCAGAAATCTATTTCGACGTTTTTCAGCCGGTCTGGAACAGAAGCTTGCACTGATTCTTATGAGTTTCGCTTTCGTTATATCCGAAAAAACGGAGAAGTTCGGGTCGGATATACATTCGGTGTCGTGAGACAAGACAAAGCAGACGGTTCGATAATTCTCAGCGGAATATTGCAGGATATTACAGAGCGGGTAAAGATGGAGACGGATTTGCAGGAAAAACAGGCTCAGATTATCCATGCGGGCCGTCTTTCTTCTCTCGGAGAAATGGCAACAGGCATTGCCCACGAACTGAATCAGCCCCTTTCCATCATCCGTCTGGATGCCGAGTCCTTGAAGTTTTTGCTGAAAAAAGCCGGTCATAGTGAGGCGCGTTATGAGGCAGAACTGAACTCGGTCATTGCCAATGTGGACCGGGCTGCAAATATCATTGACTATATGCGCGGCTTTGCCAGAGTAAAGGATGACGGACATGAACCTGTCAGTCTGACCGAACCGGTAAATAAAAGTCTGACGTTTTTCAGAGAGCAGTTCCGGCATCATGAGATATTGCTTCAGACCGATTACGAACAGAATCTTCCCCTGGTAATGGTCAGTCCTCAGCGATTCGGGCAGATTGCTGTCAATTTTCTGTCCAATGCACGGTATGCCGTGGACAAACGCGGGGAGCAGGAATCTGCCGGAAATTATCGGAAAGAAATTCTGCTGCGCCTGTTTTATGATGAAAACAGAAATGCCCTGGTCTTCGAAGTAAGAGATAACGGCATCGGCATGGCGCCGGAGGAAAAGAGCCGGTGTCTGGAGCCGTTTTTTACTACCAAAGAAGTGGGCGAAGGCACAGGGTTAGGATTGTCCATTGTCCGAGGCATTGTCAAAGAATTTGACGGCTCCCTTGAAGTCGAAAGCGAAAAAGGCGTGGGAACCGCTATGCGGGTGGTTCTGAAAGTTTAGCGTATTTTTTCCGGAGTGCAAAAATAGAGCGGAGTGCAACGGAGCGGTTTTTTGCATCCTGTGCAAAAAATCGCTTCGCTCTATTTTTGCACTCCGGATTTCAGAGTGTTCCTATTATCTCGCAAGCCTTCTGAATGGCTTCATCCAATTTCTCAGGCTTGGTTCCCCCTGCCTGAGCCATATCGGGTCTTCCGCCGCCGCTTCCGCCAACAACTTCGGCAGCGGCTTTGACAATATTTCCGGCATGAAACCGCTTGGTAAGGTCTTTTGTGACGCCGGCAATAAGAAGCACTTTTTCGCCTGAGACACTTCCCAGCACCACAACTCCTGACTTGATCTTATCCCTGAATTTGTCTGCCAAATCCCTGAGCGCGGCAGGTGTATCCGCGGAAACCTTTTTGGCTACAACCGTCACGCCCTTGATGGTTCTGATATCCTCTCCGCTGTCTTCGGCAGACTGAGCCGCCATCTTGGATTTGATCTTTTCGATTTCTTTTTCAAGGGCTTTCTGTGCAGACAGAAGCTTTTCAACACGAGACACAAGGTTCTCAGGCTTTTCTCTGAGCAATCCAGCTGCTTCCTGAACAATTCTCGAAGTCTTCTGAATATGCGCCAAAGCCGGGCTGCCGGTCAATGCCTCGATTCTTCTCACGCCCGAAGCCACGGATGCCTCACTGACAATTTTGAAAATGCCGATGTCTCCTGTATGCCGGGTATGGGTTCCGCCGCAGAGTTCTTTGCTGAAAGCTGCAAGTGAGACGACACGCACCCGGTCCCCGTATTTCTCTTCAAACAGAGCCATTGCCCCGGATTTGAAGGCATCTTCCGCGTCCATTTCATGGGTCTGAACCGGCACATTCTCGCGTATCCGTTCATTCACAAGACTTTCGATTTTCTCCAATGTCTCTGCGTCTGTCTGAGAGAAATGAGTAAAGTCGAAGCGGAGTCTTTCCGGTGACACTGAGGAACCGGCCTGTCTGACATGATCCCCCAGCACCTTACGCAACACCGCATGGAGAATATGAGTGGCTGTGTGATTGCAGGCTGTGGCATTCCGCTTTGACCGGTCAACAGACAGCGTAACCGTATCCCCTTTGTTAATTTTTCCTGAGACGACTTTGCCTTTATGGATAATCAGCCCGGTGGGGTCCTTGATAGTATCGGATATGGCTATTTCCAAATTCGGACCGGTGATCTTTCCGATATCTCCGACCTGCCCGCCTGATTCGCCGTAGAAAGGCGTCTGAGCGGTCACCACTTCAATCTCTGCGCCTGCAGAAGCAGTCTGCGTCTCATTGCCGTTTTCTACTGCTACCAGCACTTTTGACTCGCATGAAGTAGTACCGTAACCCGTAAATTCGGGTTTGATGCCTTGTGCCGAAAGGCTTTTGTACGCATCGCTGATTTTGGTAAACGACGTAACGGTTCTGGACTGGGCGCGCTGGGCATCCATGCAGATTTCAAAGCCTTCCGTGTCCAGCGACAGATTTTCATCTTTGACCACATCTCTTACAATGTCAACCGGGAATCCGTAGGTATCGTACAATTTGAAAATCACACTGCCCGGAACTCTTATCTCTCCCTTTGCCTTCATCTCGTGCAGCGTATCATTGAGCAATTTCAAGCCGTTGTCAAGAGTTTCCGAAAAGCGTATTTCCTCATTTCGGATGACATTGGTGATGAATGCCTCTGATTCGGAAAGTTCGGGATAGGCAGACTTCATTATATCAAATACTACGCCTGCGGTTTCATGCAGAAAAGGTTTGGTCAGCCCGATCTGACGACCGTAGCGGATGGCACGCCGCATAATCCGGCGCAGCACGTAACCTCTGCCTTCATTGGATGGAAGCACGCCGTCGCCGATCAGAAAAGCTGCTGCCCGCGAGTGATCGGCAATGACTTTCATAGCCACATCCGATTCAGGCGATGCCCCGAGTTTCTTTTCGGAAAGAATCTCTGCTTTGCGGATAACCGGCAGAATCAGGTCTGTGTCATAATTGGTAGAGACATTCTGAATCACAGAGACAATCCGCTCCAGTCCCATTCCCGTATCAATGCTCGGTTTGGGCAGAGGAGTCATTTTCCCCGAGGCGTCTCGGTTGAACTGCATAAAGACCAAATTCCAGATTTCAAGATACCGGTCACAGTCACATCCGATTTTGCACTCCGGTCTGCCGCATCCGAATGACTCTCCACGGTCAATCATAATTTCGGAGCAGGGCCCGCAAGGACCCGTATCGCCCATTGACCAGAAGTTATCCTTTTCGCCGAAGCGCACAATCCGGTTTTCCGCCACGCCGATATTCTTATGCCAGATCGTGTGTGCCTCATCGTCGTCAAGGAAAACAGACACCCATAATTTGTCTGCCGGCAGCCCGTAACCCTGTGTCAGAAGCTCCCAGGCAAACTCCGTGGCTTTTTCCTTGAAATAATCTCCGAAGGAAAAATTGCCCAGCATTTCGAAGAAAGTATGATGCCGGGCAGTATAGCCCACATTTTCCAGATCATTGTGTTTTCCTCCGGCACGCACGCATTTCTGAGCAGTCGTGGCTCTGACGCAGTCCCGCTTTTCCTCCCCGAGAAAGGTGCGTTTGAACTGAACCATCCCCGCGTTGGTAAACAGCAGCGTCGGATCATCCTGAGGAACAAGAGACGAACTCCTTACAATCTGATGATCGTATTTTTTAAAATATTCAAGGAACTTTCTGCGTATATCATTGCCTGTCATTGTCCCTCCTCGGGATTGAAAATTAAAGATCGGAGATTATCGCCGAATCTACAGTAAAGCGGGTTTGAAACCCGCTTTAACGTGAGTTCGACATAAAAAATGATTGATTTTTAATATTGTCAGACGGATATATTTTCCTCGTTCCCAAGCCCCGGCTTCACTGCCATTAAGTTAAGCGCGAAATCGGTTCATCCGGAGTGCCGAAATGCCGATTTTATAAGATGGGTTCAGCACAGTGCTGACCGATCTTATAAAATGGGTCATTTCAGCACTCCTCCTCCTTAACTTAACGGCAGTGAGGCCCCGGCTTGGGAACGAGAAAAAAGATCGGAGATTATTGCCGAATCTACAGTAAAGCGG